>JBIINH010000050.1:0-13686 GCA_044337585.1 Bacteroidia bacterium | reverse complement strand
ATTTACAAATTGCTTATTTACAAATTTCTTTGCCATCAACAAGTATGCAAAGTCATCCATTTGGTATTGTATGACATATGCATCCATTTTGGCAACCAAATCGGGTAATTGCGTTATTGCCTCTTGAACAGCAAGGCCAATTTTACCAGGTGTTATTTCACCACATAATAAATTAGATAGGTCAATTTGTACAGCATCAAATTCAAAGTTATGCCCATACATATCTACCTGTACTTTTGGCGTATTTGTTTCCGCATGCAAGACAAACCCATGTAAAAATGAAATACAGAACAAAATAATCCGAACAGCTGAGGTATTCAATATGTATATTTTATTAGTCATTTTTAAGTGTTGTTTTTCAGTTAATTATAAATTCATTAACGTTATGTAAGTTCAAATTTAACTATTACATAACATTAAAACAAGCGTTTTATTATAATGTTTCTAAAATATGACAACAATAAATAAACGTATTTGCGAAAATTAAATTCACTTCGCAAATAGGCTGCGATACAACCGAATCATCTTTGTGTTGTAGATAAATAAAAATTGTATCCACATCAATTGAAATTGAAAATAAAAGACAGAAATTCGAACAAATAATAAACAACATCAAATTATGAGTGACAACAAAGAGAAACTGAAAGCACTTCAGCTAACCATCGACAAACTAGAGAAAACATACGGTAAAGGAACTGTTATGAAAATGAGCGACCAAAAAGTAGATGCTGTTGAAGCATTGCCTACAGGATCGCTTGGATTGGATATAGCTCTTGGAATAGGCGGCTTGCCAACCGGAAGAATCATTGAAATTTACGGCCCCGAATCGTCTGGTAAAACCACCTTATCTATGCATGCCATAGCAGAAGCGCAAAAACGAGGTGGTATCGCAGCATTTGTAGATGCAGAGCATGCGTTTGACAAAACATATGCAGAGAAATTGGGAATTGATGTAGATAACCTATTGATATCGCAACCTGATGATGGAGAGCAAGCGCTTGAAATAGCTGACGCTTTGATTCGCTCCGGTGCCATTGATATAATTGTAATTGACTCGGTGGCAGCGCTTGTGCCTAAAGCAGAAATTGAAGGCGATATGGGTGACTCAAAAATGGGATTGCAAGCAAGACTTATGAGCCAAGCACTACGTAAACTTACCGGCACAATTAATAAAACTGGATGTATTTGTATTTTCATCAATCAGCTTCGCGAAAAAATTGGGGTAATGTTTGGCAATCCTGAAACAACTACTGGTGGCAATGCTCTTAAATTTTACGCTTCTGTACGTTTAGATATTCGGAGAATTGGACAATTGAAAGATGGAAACGATATTGTTGGAAACCGCACAAAAGTAAAAATTGCAAAAAATAAAGTTGCACCTCCTTTCCGCACCGTTGAATTCGACATTATCTATGGAGAAGGTGTTTCAAAGGTGGGTGAGATTATTGACTTAGGTGTAGATATGGAAATTATTAAAAAGAGTGGTTCTTGGTTTAGCTACAACGACACCAAATTAGGACAAGGAAGAGATGCTGTAAAAGCAATTCTTGCCGACAATCCGGAAATGGCTGATGAAATAGAAAAAAAGATTAAAGAAAAAGCGTTTGGGGGCGGATACCGAGCTGCTGTAGAGTCTGGCGAATAATTTATATAACATTTATCTTTAAAAGGCTGCTACATGCAGCCTTTTTTATTTCGTTGTTGCAGGTATTTCTTCGTTTTCAACATCTATATTCATCCATGCCAACAACAACTTATATCCCAACGAAAGTACAATGGCTCCAGTGAATAAGCCTATAATCCCAGACATGATAAAGCCTCCAATTACACCCAAGAAAATAACAAGCATAGGTACCGAAGCTCCCTTTCCTAATAAAATCGGTTTTAGAATATTATCTGATGTTAAGACGCCTATAAAATAAATGGTCCACAATACAGCTGTCATTGTAGAATTATGCATAAATAAGTAAGCAACGGATGGGATTATGACCAGACCTGGACCAATTTGAACAATTGATAAAATCAAACATAAAAGTATTAAAACACCTGAATTGGGAACACCAGAAAGATAAAGACCAAAACCTGCTAAGATGGTTTGGATGACGGCTACGCCCAAAACACCTTTCACCACATTTCGAATGGTATTGGTCATTATCTTAACAAAATCTTCTCCTCTGCTGTCTACAAGTTTACTCATAATGATAATTGCAGCCCTTTCTGTGCCTTTTGTAGCAAGCAACACCCCAGCAATAATGATTGACAATAACAATTGAAGAATACTAAGACCAGTGCCAACAATAGCAGTTAAAATTTTTTTGCCAATTTCAGTAAGCTCTGTTTGGTATTGCTTTATCGTATCTTCCGTATGTTCAAACAACCGCAATAAGGCATCATACAATCGCTCACCAATTATTGGCCATTGTTTTATTGCTTCTGAAGGTGCTTTAAAGGCAATTTCCCCTGATTCTATCTGGGTTTTCAAAATCAAAATACTATCTGTCATTGTGCTTATAAAAATAGATACAGGAATGATAATGACGGCAAGCATGATAATGGTAATCAAAACTGATGTAAGAATTTTCTTGTCACGCAATCGTTTTTGAAAAAACAATTGAAGTGGATATACCGCAACAGCTATAATTACACCCCATAAAAATGGAACAATAAAGGGGCTAAGAATTTCAAAACACCAATACAATACTAGGACTAATAATCCAATTCTAAGAAATACCTCAACAGCTTGTTGTGTTTGTTTTTTATTTTCGTTTTCCATGTAGTTTAGTATTTATATCAAAAGTACGCTAAGCTGCTTCAAAACAAAAATGAATGTTTCCAGGATACGACTATGCTACTTTTTTAGTTGAGGTACTACTACACCACGTTTTGTAATGTATACCACTACTTCGTTTAGTTCTACCAATGCGAGGCCGTTGTTAAAATCTCCCACGGCATCAAAGTCACAAGCAATTACAAGCTTTCCTTCTTCATTAATGAACCCCCATTTACGTTTATACATTACAGCACTTAAGTCTTCATTAAACATGCGTGCATTATCATACACATTCCTAATTACCCATGCCCCCTGCTTATTGATGAATCCCCATTTGCCATCTGCAAATACTGCTGCTTTACCTTCAGAAAATGGCCGAATATTTAGGTAAATGGGTTTAATTACAACTGCTCCATCTTCATTAAGGTAGCCATAAAGATTTTTGTCATTCATAAAACCTGCCATGCCATCATTGAAATCATAAATTAATGGGTAAGTTGGCTTCAGCACCCATTTACCTGTTACTGCATAAATTCCAAATTTGTTTTGCTCGTTTACAATTACTTTCCCTTCATTTACTTGAGAAAGTTGGTTGTATTGAAACGGCAGTACTTCCTTTAACGAAGTATTGAATAATCCAAACTTGTTTCCTTTAATAGCTCTTGAAAATCCATTATAAAAATCACCACAATCTTCAAAATCAAATCCAGAAAGTGTATCACCATTCATATTGATATACGCAAATCGATAAACCAATGTGGATATATCTCTGCCATATTTTTTTTCTGTGTAGATTGTTTGTTTTGATACAACAGCAATGCCTGAATGAAATGGACGTGCTTCATATATTTCGATTGGCAGAGAAATTATTTTCTGGTTATTGGTATCCACATAATGCTTTCTGCGCTTAAAATCTTCTACCATACACAATCCTTCACTGTATTCGGTAATTTGCGTATACAAACCCGTATCAATAAGTCTTTTATTATTTATATTTATCAAACAAGGCTGCAAACCCAATGCAACTACAGCATAACCGCTATTAAACGGCATAGCCAAATCGTATATCGGTTGTATAACCAATTCACCGTTGTTATTTACATAGCCAAATTTTCCTTTTATTTCTATGGGATAGAGTTGAGCTTCGGCCGCTTCTATCATTACTAAAAGCGTAAGAACGAAAAAGATTAGTTTGTTCATAAAATATATTTTGGAGCAAACGAAAATAGGGTGAAGTATTACAATATGATTAGGAAAGAATACACAATTAGATGTGCATTACACATTGCAAGCATTCACTTATTATTGCAAGGTGCAATGGTTACAAACACCCATAGAATATCTAAAAGGCGTAGGAACAGCGCGTGCTGAGCTTCTAAAGAAGGAACTTGGTATCTTCACTTTTCACGATTTATTGTTTCATTTTCCATATCGGCATATTGATCGAACACAAATTTATCAAATAAAAGATGTACACGCAGAAATGCCTTATATACAAGTGAAGGGAATTGTAAAAAACCTGCGAATGATTGGTCAAAATAAAGGTCAAAGATTGGTGGCTGACATTATTGATAGCAGTGGTACAATTGAGTTGGTTTGGTTTCAAGGAATAAAATGGGTGAAAGAGTCCATTAAGGAAGGCAAAACATATATCGCTTTTGGCAAGCCGGCCCAATTCGGAAGAACCATCAATATTGCACATCCTACACTTGATGACACTGAAGAACAAGGAAAATACATTCAAATCATGCCAATGTATAATGCTACAGAAAGGATGAAAGCAAAGGGAATGGACTCAAAGGCGTTGATGAAACTTACTCACCAAATTGTATCTCATCCCGAGTTTCAGATGATAGAAAACCTTCCAACTTCTATCTGGCAAGACAACAATTTTATGCAACGCAAACGCGCTTTTGTGAATATTCATTTCCCAGAGAACAATGAAGCGTTGCTGCAAGCACAATACCGACTTAAGTTCGAAGAGCTATTTTTCATACAACTGCGGTTATTAAGATACAAACAAAAACGAACCCAACTTTTTAATGGCATAAAAATAGAACAAATAGGTACGCTTTTTAACCTCTTTTTTGAAAAATACTTGCCATTTGATTTGACCAACGCACAAAAAAGGGTGATAAAAGAAATTAGGGCCGACATGCGCAATGGAAAACAAATGAACCGTCTATTGCAAGGAGACGTGGGTAGTGGCAAAACAGTTGTAGCACTCATGACCATGTTGATGGCGATAGATAACGGTTACCAAACATGCATGATGGCACCTACCGAAATACTTGCTCAGCAACATCATGAAACCATACAAAAACTTTTATCCGATATGCCTATCAAGGTGAGGTTGCTTACGGGTTCTACTTCAACTAAAGTGCGTAAGGAAATATTGGCCGAAATACAAAACAACCAATGCCACCTATTAATTGGCACACATGCACTTATTGAAGATAAAGTACAATTTCAAAATTTAGGCATCGCGGTTATTGATGAACAACATCGATTTGGCGTGGAACAACGTGCAAAATTGTGGAAGAAAAACACCACACCGCCACATGTTTTGGTGATGACAGCAACACCCATTCCACGCACATTAGCAATGACGTTATATGGCGACCTCGATGTTTCTGTGATAGATGAACTGCCCGCAGGGCGTAAACCAATCAAAACTGAACACAGAATGGAGAGTAGTCGTTTACGGATTATCGGATTTATAAAAGAACAAATAGCACTTGGCAGGCAAATCTATATTGTGTATCCGCTAATTGAAGAAAGTGAAAAACTAGATTACATGAACCTAGAGGCTGGATTTCAAGAGTTGCTTAATCATTTTGCACCCCCTCAATACCAACTTTGTATGGTGCATGGCAAAATGAAACCCGCAGACAAAGAATTTGAAATGCAAAGGTTTGTGAAAGGCGAAGCGAATATCATGGTGGCAACAACTGTGATTGAAGTTGGTGTAAACGTACCAAATGCCAGTGTTATGATTATTGAAAGTGCCGAAAGATTCGGTCTGTCGCAACTACACCAATTAAGGGGTCGTGTAGGCCGTGGCGCAGATCAAAGTTTTTGCATATTAATGACAGGGTACAAACTTGGTGCAGATGCCAAACTGCGAATGCAAACCATGTGTGACACCAATAATGGATTTGAAATATCAGAAGTAGACCTTAAACTAAGAGGGCCTGGCCAACTTGAAGGCACTCAGCAAAGTGGTGTTTTAGATTTAAAATTGGCCGACCTTGCTAAAGATTATCCAATACTGGCTCAAGCAAGAAGTATTGCCCAAGAGCTACTAGTACAAGACCCAGAGATTTTGAAACCTGAACACCAAAATTTGAAACTGTATTTCCAATCCTACACCCAAAACTCTCGTTGGAGCAGAATTTCTTAATAACATGCATACCTTCATTTCAGTGATACAATTGATTATTTCTGTAATTAGAAACTTAATAACATTGATTTAATTGAATGAAACAAAAACTGCCCACACAAGGAGGGCAGTAGTTGACCAAACCAAACAAAGCTTCTTCACTTTTCTTTCGTACGCAATGTGAAGATAATCATTGATTCGACAGATAAAACTGGGTACCTTTATTTTAATCAACTTTTAACGTACGTTTTAAATCTGAAAATATGTTAAAATACTAAATATCAATGTTTTAAAATATCGATATAGCATAAAAAAAAGCCATGCAAACATGCATGGCTTTAAATCTCTTTCTGAATAAAAAAGCTAGTCTTCTACTATTACTACACGGTCTTTATTTGGTGATTCAACGAAAACCAATTTGCTATTTTTCTTAATAGCTTGTTTGCGTTGGCGTGAAACCGTTTTGTTTTTTCTATCTTTTCTTTTGTATCTAGTAAATGCCATGGTTTTGTTATTAAGGGATGCGAAAATAGGGCTATAGAATTAAAATGCCAAACATCCTACCAAATTTTTACACGTTTGCTGTCTTCTCGCCACATTTTATTGCCTTTTTTCACTCCAAACGCTTGGTAAAACTCAGGCATGTTGCTTAGGGTTCCAATAACCCTGTACTGTTGTGGCGAATGAGGATCGGTAAGAACTTGGTTTCTTACATACTCAGGGCGAGAATGACCCCGCCATACTTGTGCAAAACCAATAAAAAAGCGTTGCTCAGGTGTAAATCCGTCTATTTTGGACTTTGGTTTGTTTTTCAATGAAATCATGTAGGCGTCATAAGCTACAGTAAGTCCGGCTAGGTCTGCAATATTTTCGCCTAATGTTAATTGACCATTTACATAAACACTATCCAATGGCTGAAATTCGTTGAATTGATTCACCAACAATTGTGTGCGAGCCTCAAATTTCGAACGGTCATCTTCTGTCCACCATGTATTTAAATTTCCTTTTGCATCGTATTTGCTTCCTTGGTCATCAAAACCATGCGAAAACTCATGGCCAATCACTGCTCCGATGGCTCCATAGTTTACGGCATCATCAGCATTGGGATTAAAGAATGGGGGCTGCATAATGGCAGCAGGAAAAACAATTTCATTCATTGTTGGGCTATAGTAAGCATTCACTGTTTGAGGCAGCATATTCCACTCTGTGCGATCTACTGTGGTTCCTAATTTCTCTACCATACGTTTGTAGCCGAACTTTGAACAACGTTGGTAGATTTCCCAGTAGCTTTCTTCTATAATTCTTAATTCACTGTAATCTTTCCACTGATCAGGATAGCCTAATTTTCTATTAAATGCATCCAATTTTTCCAATGCTTTTTGCTTGGTTACCGCACTCATCCAATCCAAATTTTGAATGCGCATGCGATAAGCCTCTTTAAGGTTATCAACCATTTCATTTACCTTAACTTTTGCTTCTGCACTAAATGCAACTTTTACGTATTCTTGGGCAAGTAACTCCCCTACCATACTGTTAGATGAAGCAACGGCACGTTTCCATCTTGGCTTTTGTTCTTTTGTTCCCTGAAGAACAGAGCCATAAAAACGAAAGCTTTCTTGGCCAATTTTATTATTTAAATAACCTGAAGATGCTTGCATCACTTTCCAATTCATATATAACTTAAAAGTCATTGGATCTGACTCTGTAAACAAACGATTTAGGTTATCAAAAAAATCGAGATGCGCTACTACCACGCTATCATGGGGAGCTAATGGGATACCAACTGTTTCCAAATAGGTATTCCAATCAAAATTAGGATAGGTTTCAAATACTTGCGACAATGCGCGTTTATTGTATTTTTTTTCCATGTTTCGGTTGTCTACCCTACTCATCGATCGTTGTGAGAGCTTTGTTTCAAAATCAAGAATTAGCCTGGAGGCCATAACAGCATCACCCTCGCTGCGACCATATAACAGGTACATATTCTTGATATGGGTTTTAAACTCTTCTCGAATTTTCTTTGATTTTTCATCCTGCTTTGAGTAATAATCTTTATCGGGTAAACTCAGCCCACTTTGAGAAAACCATACTACATATTTTTCATTGTCCTTGACATCCAAACCAACATATACCGAAAAGAAACCGCTGATACCTTGTTGGTGAAACTCACCAACAAGTTTTGCAAAATCTTTGCCGTTTGTTGCATTATTTGTTTGGTCAAATAAGTTTGCTACAGGCTTAAAACCTTCCTTCTCTAACTTTACCGTATCCATGGCAACTTTATAAAAAGTTCCAATTTTTTGAGAAGCTGAGCCTTCTTCATTTGTGATGGCCGCAGCTGTTTCAAGTATTTTTCTTTGGGTTTCTAAATTTTGTTCAGCCAAAATATTAAAGTTTCCCCACCTGCTTTCAGTGGCCGGAATAGGATTTTGCTTAATCCATCCCCCGTTGATGTATTGAAAAAAATCGTCTTGGGGTTTTACACTTTTATCAAACGTTTTGGGGTCGAATCCAGAAACTAGTTGGGCGGTAACGTTGGATGCTACTAAACTTGCAGCCAAACTTAATGCGATGAATTTATTTTTTTTGATACTCATAATTACATTATCTGTAGTTTACAATAATACTAAAATGTTGTATCGAACAAAGGATAAGAATTTATTGATTTTGAAATTAACCCTATCCCGATTTATTTCCTGAATGGCAGCAAGAATTTTGCCCCTACCAACCGATTGATGATTATTGGTATGCAAATGACATGAAATTGAAGCGTTAGTAAATTATCTAAAAAAATTGGCACGATATTAGGTTAAGTAGGTGTTCCTAAATAAAAGTCCATGATTAAAAAAACACTTTATTTCGGCAATCCTTATTATTTAAGTTGCCGAAACGACCAATTGATTATTGAAGTGCCCCATGCCAAAGGCATTGATAAAATGCTAAATAATACGGTACACGTTGAAGATAATAGTATTATGTGTATTACCGACAAACAATTTGGAATGATGGAAATATTTTATGGACGCAAAGTGGCTGAAAAAGAAACACCCTTGCAGCAGCTAGAGCTTTTCTAAAAATTCATCAAATCAGTAAGTGTTTGTTTGCATTGCTTCAATTCAAGCGAAGAAACTTTACCTATTCGTTTTTTCAACCGGCTTTTAGCAATGCTTCGAATATGAATCAGCATCACTTCTGATGGTTTCTTCAACCCATTTGTGCTATCAGGTTTCAGTATCGGATTGCCAAAATAATGATTAAGTTGGGTAGTAAGCGGACAACATACCACAACAGGAGCATACTCATTGGCCAAATTCCCGCTAAGGATAACCACCGGCCTAAAACCTGCCTGTTCGCTTCCTTCTGTTGGGTCTAATGCTGCATACCAAATTTCGCCTTGTTTCATTCGGCATTCAGTTGAACGTAATATTCAGCCATGCCCTCTTCTACCAATGTAAGCACATCCTTATCATGCGCCATGCGGCTATATGATTTGGCGTAGGCTGCTTTTTTCAGTTGCGTTAAATAAATGCGCAAGGCATTTTCAACCAATTTATTTTTAGGTAAGTTTAGTTGCAAGGCAACCTCACTCCACTCCTTAAACAAATCATCGGGCAATGTGCTGGTAAAGGTAGTCATATGTATGTTTTATAAATACAATTCGAACATACGATTTCTCGACTAAAAAACAAAAAACCGTACCGAAAAGCTTCGATACGGTTTAATGCTGATAACATTTATTAATCCTATTTTTGATGCTAACTAACTGATATGCTGATACTAAATCTGGGGTATAGTGTTATCAAAGATTGTTGTTCTAATAATGAAAGCAAATCACAACTGCCAAGTTTTGGTTTGCGGGTCGGCTTGTAGTGTTATTAAAGATCGTTGTTCTAATAATGAAAGCAAATCACAACTTAGAAAACGCGATAAAAAACAATAAATGCAGTGTTATCAAAGCCAACCTATGGTTGGTAAAATCGTTTTTACAATACCGCAGTTGCGGGAGATAGCAAATCAAAACACAATAATGAAACGAAGATAAGCGTAGTTCATGGATGCCATAAAAACAATAAGATTCATCCATCAAGCAAATTACACCTTTTAAGCACTTAACATTTTAAATTGTATTCCTTCGAGCATTAAAATTATGCGAACATATATTGAATACTTTACTTGTATTCTGCTAAAATATGCTAGCTACTTTCCGGTGCTCCAGCATTTTCCTATATTACTACCACAGATTTAGTTATAACCCTAGTTGATTTTGGGTTAGTCACCTTCAATTCTATTGTACGTGAAAGCGATCCGGATAGTGGAAGAACAAGAAAGCGTTCTGTCGAAGATTTCCCGTTGCCTAACATCATCAACCCTTCTTTTGGAATCCAAAGAAATTCATCCACGTTTTCGCTGCAGTTAGCATCAAGATAGATTGTATCGGCTACTAAATATGCCGCCTTATCGAAATTTGCGCATGCTTCAATCTTATTCTTCCTACAAGAAAAAATAAGAGTTAGGGAAATGAGCGCTGTAATTACAAGAAAAAACCTTTTCATATTATTTAAAAATAAAAATTAAATGTATTGTACATGGTGTAAATGTATTAAAAAAAAATGATGTAAATAAAGAATAACTAGCATAAAATGGATAGAATATGGGATATACTTTTGAAACTGAAAGCAAATCACAATAAGGATTATTCTCCTGAAGCCTCGGCACGAAAACAGTTAGCGCTTGCCTATCTGCGGGATTTTATATTTATTAACTAAACCATATATAAGTTGCTCGGTTGCCATTTATTGGGACAATTGTTATGAAAAATATAAGGAGATGCAAATGAAAGATGGATATTTATTTACGATACATCTAACATGCATACAACAAATTGTATGATACAAAATGTATGATGAAATAATACCAACTACTGTTAATCAAGTGAGCTTACCATTCGGTATCGGATTATGTCTTTACAAGCCTTAATATTGCGAAATATGTAGTAAAGGTTGGGTTAAAAATTTACTTAAACATCAAGAGTATACAATACCAACTTCGTTTACAAATAAGTTACCAGATCATCTGCAATCCTGCGGTCATTGCTCAATCGGGGCAGTTTGTTTTGTCCTCCAAGTTTGCCTTGCTGTTTCATATATTTAATAAACGTATGCTGTGGCAAAGTGCGAATAATGAGTGTTCGTAAAATCTTCCCTTCAATCAAATCACGGTAGTAAATATTTTTTTGTTGCAATGCTTTATCTACTTTATGGGTAAAGGAGGCAATATCTGCCGGTGCATTTTCAAATTCTACAAACCATTCATGATAAGGCAAGCCTCCTTCATCTGGATTAACTTGAGGGGCCACAGTAAATTCAGCAATGCCAATTCCCAATTGGTTTGCAACTGACATCAAGGCATGCTCTACTTCTTCTCCAATCACGTGTTCGCCAAAGGCAGAAATAAAATGTTTGATGCGCCCAGTAACCAAAATGCGGTATGGATCTTTTGAAATGAATTTGATGGTATCGCCAATATTGTAGCCAAACAAACCTGCATTGGTATTTAAAATAAGTACATAATTTATATTCAACTGAACATCTGCCAATGATATTCGAGTAGGGCTGGCTTGATAGAACTCGTCTGCAGGAATAAATTCATAAAACATGCCATTATTGGTAAGCAACAAAAGACCGTTTTCTTTTTGCGAATCTTGATACGCAAAAAAACCTTCACTTGCCGGATAGGTTTCAATGCTGTCAATTCTTTTACCAATACTGGCTTCAATTTTTGCTCGATAAGGTTCAAAGTTTACGCCACCATACACAAACAAGTTAAACTCAGGAAAAATATCTTTGATTTTTGCACCTGCATTTCGCTCACTTAATTTATCGAAATACATTTGCACCCAAGGAGGAATTCCGCTAATTAGGGTCATGTTTTTATGAAGTGATTCATCTACTACCTTATCCACTTTTTGCTCCCAATCTTCAATGCAATTGGTTTCATACGTAGGCACCTGATTTTTGCGCAGATAAGCTGGCACATGATGGTTCACAATACCACTTAACCTTCCGGTAAGGATTCCATTTTTGGTATCCAACACCGGACTGCCTGATAAAAATATCAGGTTGCCATTTATAAATTTGGCATTTCCTGTTTCAGCTATATAGCACAGCAGTGCATTGCGAGCAGAGTTGATGTGATAGGAGATGGATTCTTTTGATATGGGAATGTACTTTACACCTGAAGTTGTTCCACTGGTTTTGGCAAAATACAAAGGCTTTCCGGGCCACAATACATCGGGCTTTCCGGCTATCATAGGTTTGGTAAATTCTTGTAGTGCCTCGTAATCCCGAATAGGTACTTGTTTTTTAAAATCTTGATAGTTTTTTATTGAGTGAAAATTGTGTGCTTGGCCAAATTGGGTATGGGCGGCTTTCTTAACCAGATACATTAAAATATTTTCTTGATCGGCCAATGCATTTGCGGCATCTCTGTCTATTTTCTTTCGGATATAGGATGCAAATGGTCGAGCTAAAAATGATTTAATTCCCATGTTTTCAAAAATATATTAAGGCTGATTGCATTGGCGAAGTAATAGATTTACCGAATCTTGGGAAAGGGTTTGTTGATTTTTTAAAAAATACCATTCCACATAATTGGTAATGTATGTAATTTCCTTTTCTGACAAGCGAGGATTGGCAGGCATTGGCTGATTATATTCCACTCCGTTTACAACAATAGGCTGTTTCATTCCATTGCTAATGATGCAGGGAATAGATAGCCGAACAGCCAATAAATGATTGGATTGGGCTAATGGAGGAATCCATGCAGCCAATCCTGCTCCATCTTGTTGGTGGCAATTTGCACAATGAATATCATACAAGCGTTGTCCATTTTTCACGGCTTGTAGGTTCATTCCCGAGGGTTGATTGCAAGAACCCAGTGCCAACAAAGTAAGCATACCGAGTACCCATTGTATCATTTTTATGCTAACCAATATTATTCTTTTAGCAAGATATCCATATCTTTTAACAGTTCATCAACTGATTCACTATTGGTACCATCATATATTCCTCTCACACGTTGTTGTTTATCAATTAAAATAAATCCACCGCTGTGCACATATCCCCCGGGTTCGGTAGAATCAGGCATGGCAGTAGCATAATACCCTTGTTCGGCAAGGTTATATATGGAATCTTTATTTCCTGTCAAAAACATCCACTGCTTTCCATCCGCACCCAACCGAGTAGCAAAATCTTTAAGCAAAGCAATGGTGTCGAATTCGGGATCAATGGTATGAGAAAGCATCATTACTTGCGGATTGCCTTTGTATTTTTTATAAACCTTAATCATTTCCTTCTTCATCACAGGGCAAATGGTGGGGCATGACGTAAAAAAGAAATCAGCCACATAAATTTTTCCCAATACTGATTGATTGGTGATGATTTGGCTGTCTTGGTTGATAAGTGAAAAAGGTGGAATTTGCTGATAAACTGAATCAGTAATAAGTTGACCATTTACTTCTTTGGTAACAGCATAG
>JBIINH010000049.1:0-13687 GCA_044337585.1 Bacteroidia bacterium | reverse complement strand
TTCGGAAGTTGATTGTGTTTTTGCCTCATGTAATTGTTGTAATATTTCATTATTCGGATAATAGTGGTAAATTATTGAATCCCCGTTTTGGACATTGGTTACAATGGTGTCAACTGTTACAACACTTGGGTCGTTTGGATCAGTGGGTACTTCCATGTATGAAGTATCTGAATACATTTTAACAGTTTGTGCAACATGTAGAACGGAATCTACATACGATTTGTACTCGTTTAAAGCAGCGGTATGCTGAGGGTTTTCGGTATTGCAGGCCATGCACGAAACAACGGCAATTGCAAACAGTGCTTTTATTTTCATAAACCGAAGATATTTATATTATTCATATTCCAAATTAGAGATTGGCCATATACCCCCGTTCACGCGGACCTATGGTACGTTTGTTTTACATTGCCTACTCATACCCCAAATTGGGCGATAACCATTTTTCAATGTATTGTATGCTTTCACCTTTTCGTTTGGCATATTCTTCTACTTGGTCAATATTGATTTTACCCAAACCAAAGTACTTGCTTTCGGGGTGGGCGAAATAAAATCCGCTTACACTGGATGCAGGGTGCATCGCAAAATTTTCGGTGAGGTGAATTTGTACGGCATCTTCAGCCTGAAGCAAGTTAAACAATATGCGTTTCTCTGTATGGTCGGGGCAAGCCGGATAGCCCGGTGCGGGACGTATGCCACGGTATTCTTCTTTTATAAGGTCTTCGTTGCTTAGTTGCTCTGCAGCAGCATATCCCCAGAATTCTTTGCGCACACGTTCGTGCATGTGCTCGGCAAAAGCTTCAGCAAGCCTGTCGGCTATGGCTTTTATCATGATGCTGTGGTAGTCGTCATGATCTTTTTCATATGCTTCTACTAACTTCTCAATACCAATGCCTGCTGTTACGGCAAAGCCACCCATATAGTCTGTAACACCTGTTTCAAATGGGGCAACAAAGTCTGCTAAGCAATTGTATTTTTGACCTTCAGCTTTTTCACTTTGTTGTCTTAAGAAATGAAACATATTGTTGTTAGCATCTTCAACGTGAAGTTTAACATCATCTCCAACGCTATTTGCCGGCCAAAATCCAATCACTGCTTTTGCGGTGAGCAATTTATTTGCAATCACTTCATCAAGCATTTTATTGGCATCATCAAATAATTTTTGCGCTTCTACACCTACGATTTCATCTGACAAAATATTTGGATACCTACCTGCAAGTTCCCAGGTCATAAAAAAGGGAGTCCAGTCGATATATTTACGCAAATCAGCCAATGGATAATCTTCAAAAACTTTTGTTCCGGTGAAGGTTGGTTTCACTATATTTTTTGTATCTACAACTGATTTGTTGCTTCTTGCTTTTTCTAATGACACAAAATTTTTCTCACGTTTGCGTGCTTTATATTCTTCACGAAAACGTTCGTAGTCAGCTTTTATTTGTGTGTGAAAAGTAGCGGCATTTTCTTTATTAATCAAATTCTGAACAACAGGTACACTTTTACTAGCATCAATTACGTGCGCAACAGAAGCGGAATAATGGGGATCAATTTTCACCGCAGTGTGCACACGAGATGTGGTGGCACCTCCAATGAGCAAAGGCGTTTTCATGCCGAGTCTTTCCATTTCTTTAGCCACATGCACCATTTCATCTAAGCTAGGAGTTATTAATCCGCTTAGTCCGATAACGTCTGCATTTATTTCAAGGGCTTTAGCCAAAATTTTATCAGCAGGCACCATTACACCCATATCTACTATTTCAAAATTATTGCAGGCCAAAACAACACCTACAATATTTTTTCCGATATCGTGTACATCACCTTTTACTGTAGCAAGCAAAATGGTACCCTGGTTGGTAGAGGTATCGCCTGTTTTCCTTTTTTCCTCTTCCATATAAGGCATCAAAATGGCAACGGCTTTTTTCATTACCCGTGCACTTTTTACCACCTGTGGCAAAAACATTTTTCCCTGACCAAATAAATCTCCAACGATATTCATTCCGGCCATCAGCGGTCCTTCAATTACATCAAGTGGCCTCGCATATTGTTGACGGGCCTCTTCGGTATCCACATCAATAAAATCAATGATACCTTTAACCAAAGCATGGCTAAGTCTTTCTTCAACCGTTGCATTGCGCCACGCTTCATCTACTACTTTTTCTTTGCCTTTGCCCTTAACTTTTTCTGCATATTCCAATAGTCTTTCAGTAGCATCATCCTTTCTGTCAAGCAACACATCTTCTACATAGGTGAGCAAGTCTTTATCAATCTCATCATATACTTCCAGTTGACTTGGGTTTACAATACCCATATCCATACCATGTTTGATACCGTGATACAAAAATGCAGAGTGCATGGCTTCACGAACTTTATCATTTCCCCTGAATGAGAAAGATACATTTGAAACACCACCACTTATTTTTGCTCCGGGCAAATTGTCTTTAATCCATTTGGTTGCATTGAAATAGTCAATCGCATTTCTTCTGTGCTCATCCATGCCGGTAGCCACCGGAAAAATATTGGGATCGAAAATAATATCACCTGCCGGGAAATGCACTTTCTCGGTAAGTATGCGATAGGCGCGTTCAGCAATTTCAATTCTACGCTCGTAGGTATCTGCCTGTCCTTTTTCATCAAATAGCATCACAATCACAGCTGCACCATAACGTTTAACTGTTTTTGCCTGGTATATAAATTCTTCTTCCCCACCTTTAAGCGAAATGGAATTCACCACACACTTTCCTTGCACACATTTTAATCCGGCTTCTATGATTTCCCACTTTGATGAATCAATCATAACAGGTACTCGAGAAATATCAGGTTCGGAGGCAATCAGGTTTAGAAATCTTACCATGGCTTCAACTCCCTCAATCATCCCTTCATCCATATTTACATCAATGATTTGCGCACCGCCTTGCACTTGTTCTTTTGCAATTTCAAGTGCTTCTTCATAATGCCCTTCTTTTATTAATCGAAGAAATTTTTTAGATCCTGTTACATTGGTTCTTTCTCCAACATTTACAAAGTTGGATTGGGCATAAATTACCAGTGGTTCTAGTCCTGAGAGTCTTAAAGTGTAATCCTTATTTTGCGACATAATGTTTTTAACAAAGCACCGCAAAATAGGTTATTTACTTTTTATAATAGTACAAAAATCAGCTCTAATATTGTATGGCAAATTGCTCTATTTTATGTTGTAAGTCTTTAGTATTAAAGGGTTTAGTTACATAATCGTTCATTCCTGCGTTGATGCATTCATTTCGGGTTTCGGTTAAGGCATCGGCTGTAAGTGCTATGATAGGGATTTGGATACCCATTTTCCTGATTTCTTTGCTTGCTTTGATGCCATCCAAAACCGGCATATGAAGATCCATAAGAATGATACCGTATTGGGAATCGATTTTTAATTTATCAATGGCCAGTTGGCCGTTTACCGCTGTATCCACTTCGCAATCCCAATTTGTAAGAATTTGTTTGGCCACAAGCACATTTACAGGGGTGTCTTCAACCAATAAAATGCGCATACCTTTAAATGATGTTACCTCTGTTGGCGTGGAAGACGGTGTTTGTTTGTTTTCGGTGATTGCAATCGGCAGCTTGAGCGTAAAACTAAAAGTTGAGCCCTCATCTCTTTTGCTTACGAGCTCAAATTTGCTGTTCATCATTTCCAGAATTTTACGGCTGATGGCCAATCCCAAACCACTGCCCCCATATGTGGTGCTGATATCATAATTTTCCTGACGAAAAGCTTGGAAAATATTTTCTTTCATTGAGGTGTCAATACCAATTCCGGTATCGGTTACATAAAATTTTATTGTAACAGCAGTTTGGTCTTTTTGCAAAATAGATGTTCCAATAGTAACAGTTCCTTTTGGAGTAAATTTTATGGCATTCGACAACAAATTAGATAAAACCTGCATGATACGTGTCTTATCTATCAGCACTTTTTTATCTAAGGAATCAATCTTCGTAACCAACGTTAATTTTTTCTCTACCGCCTGATTGGAATAGATGCTGTATACCTCATGTATTATCTCGGCAATATCTGCTGGCTTGTTAACAAGGTCCATTTTGCCGGCTTCTATTTTCGTAAAATCAAGGGTATTGTTTAGTAAACGCATTAAATTCTGAGCAGAGTTTTTTAACACATTGAGATTTGCTTTTTCAGCTTCTTTATCGTCTCCTCCCATTAGCATAAGTTCTGTAATGCCAATAACAGCATTCATAGGAGTGCGAATTTCGTGGCTCATTGCCGAAAGGAATTTACTTTTTGCAATAGAGGCCCCTTCAGCGGCATCTCTGGCTTTGGTTAGTTCTTCATGCACCCGTTTTAGTTCCGTAATATCACGTATTACACCATCAAACATCTTGTTTCCTTCTGCATCTACATAGATGCTTGTGGTAAGGAGTCCCCAAAATTTACTGCCGTTTTTTCGTTTAAATTCTATCTCAGAATTTTGTATAGTTCCATTCTTTTTTAGTTGGTCAAGAATAAACATTCGGTCAGTTTCATTGGCATACATATCTGCAGGGTCTATATTCATCATTTCCGATTCTGATGAATAGCCAAAAAGATTAGCATTGGCTCGATTTACATAAATCAGCTTGTCTAATCCAGCATGCGTTCTGCAAATACCCACATCAATATTTTGGTTGATGGATTTTATGAAATCTTGGCTTTTTTTTAGTCGGTCCTCTTCTTTTTGCAATAGCCGCTCTGCTTTTAAATATTGGTTGATGAGGATTTTGAAAATAATAAATGATGTGATAATACCTAGTATGACATTGAAATAAGTAGATACTTCTAGGTGAATAGGATTATACAATAAAAATGCCCAACGGGGGGTGAATCCATCAATATTAACAGCAATAATGCATAGCAATGTTATTGATGTAAGTACATAACGTAAATTTTTGTTATGCATGTCAACAAATACGTATGTACAAAGCAATAATGGGATGTAAAATATAAATGTGCGAGTAGTCCCCATGATTCCTGTGTCAAACAGCAATAAAAGCACATTGGCTATGCTTATAAATACTACCGAAGCACTGATGATTTTATCATGTTGAATAAGTAAAGCATTGACCAATAAAACACCAGCTGATATGAGAAAGGTAAAATTTAATTCAGCATGCGATGTATACCATTTGGTAAATAGATAAAAAAACAAGCAAACGATTATTCCACCAAAGTTAAATTGTTGCAGTATTTTTTTCGAACGATTCAAGTTGCACTAATTATTTTTATTTACAATAGGTACGGTTTCCCAAATTTTATGAGCTTGATAAAATAATTTCTGGCCTATGATTTGCAAAGGTGAAGGTATATTATTTTCATACAACATACCCGTACCAAGCCCTTGCGGAATGGCTAACTCATACGTGCTGCACCACTGTGCAATGGCATTTAGTCCGATATTACTTTCGAGGGCGGAGGTAGCCCACCAACCAATAGATTTTTTTTGTGCTACTTGTATCCATTTGTCAGCTATATTTAGTCCCCCAACCAAGGTAGGTTTAAGGACAATAAAATTTGGCTGTATCTTTTTAAGCAATGCTTCCATTTGAGTATGATCAATTCCAATTAGTTCTTCATCCAATGCAATATGAATGGGCGACTTGGCACAGATTTCGGCCATCAACTCAACTTGATTTGCTTTTATTGGTTGCTCCAATGAATGGATGTCGAATCGCTTTAGTTCAGATAGTTTCTCTAAGGCATCATCAGGTGTAAATGCACCATTGGCATCTAATCTAATTTCCAGTTTGAATGCGTTTGCATATTTGCGAACATGTTCAAGCATCCTGCACTCTTCATCAAAGTCAAGTGCTCCAATTTTAAATTTTAGACAACTGTATCCTTCTGATATTTTTTTGAAGGCTGATTCCAACATCTTTTCTTTGCTGTTCATCCAAATCAATCCATTAATATGGATTCCTGAATGTCCGTTGCTAAATTCGGTATCAAATAAGTGAAAAGGTTTTTCATTATTTAGAGCAAGCAATGCGGTTTCAAAAGCAAATGCCACAGCCGGAAACCGGGAGTGGTCAATATGTTCAGCAGGAAATCCATCATTTATTATTGTACAACATTGAATCAGGTGTGTTTCAATCTGCTCAATAGGGTCAATACTTAAATCGGGAAGTGGAGCAGCTTCGCCCATGCACATTTATTTTGATGGGTTATTCGGATATAATATACCGTGTGGGTTTGCATCTCTCCGCGAGAAGTTCGTGCAGGGTTTTGAAATTGTAGTTGGTGTTTGAAATATACGCACTTCATTTAATTACAGATTCAATATTGCAATACTTTCATATAGATTACAAAGCATAAGAGAAAAAGTAAGCAACAACACACCAAGCGACAAGTTTTTTAAGTATTGATTATACAAGGGTCCGGGCTCGTTTTTTACTACATCACGCATTTGTTTTAATATAGGTATTGAAGCAACCAAAGGAATAAAGCCAATCCAACCATAACTGATAAGGGTATAAGTACACATCGTTGCTACGCCTCCCATTACCAAAAATACATGGTATTGTTTCGTATGTTGAATACCCCATTTTACTGCAAGTGTAATTTTTCCTGACGATTTATCATTTTCAATATCCCGGATATTGTTTGTATTTAACACGGCTGTACTTAGCATGCCAATAGCAATAGCAGGTAAAAAAGCAAAGCCATCTTCATCAAGATGAAAATCCATTTGGGTATGCAGTAGATACACGCCCAATACAGATACAATTCCAAAAAATATAAAAACGGCAATGTCGCCTTTACCCGAGTAGCCATATGCATGCTTGCCTACTGTATAATAAATGGCTGCCAGTATGGCCAACAATCCGATTATAAAGAATGCAATAAATGAAAGTGATACACCACTCGGAAATGCAATATAAAGCAGCCTTATTCCTGAAAGTAAGCTGAGCAGCACAAACACGCCAATCATTTTTTGCATAGCACTTTTTGTTATCACACCACTTTGCATTGCCCGTTTATTTCCAATGCGGTTTTCATTATCAGTACCTTTAACAAAATCGCCATAATCATTTGCCAGGTTTGAAAGTATTTGTAAAAACACTGCGGTAATTATTGCCCAAATCATGATGCCGGCATTGTAATTTTGTAAGTGCTCGGCCACCATTGAGCCACAAATAATACCTGATATGGCAAGGGGCAAGGTGCGAAGTCGGAAAGCAGAAAGCCAGTGTTTAAGCATGTGTTGCATTAACGATTTTTAAGCCAGAATTCAGGATTTTCTTTCTTATCCATATTCCAAATTTCGAAATGAACTTCAGTTGCATTTTCTTCTTCATCGGTCATCACCACACCAATAATATCTTTGATATTTATTTCTTGTCCTTCTTTTACATTTACGCTTTCTAGCTTTGCATAGGCAGTATAAAATCTTCCGTGTCCAATTAATACAACTATTCCCATACCGGGTATATTGCGTATAAACTTAACTTTTCCTGCAAATACTGCCCTAACCTGAGTGCCCGGATTGGTAGCAATATCTACCCCGTTGTTATTGACCATAGCACCTTTGATACTAGGGTGTGGATGTGTACCATAAGGTTCAGATATGTAACCTTTTTCTACAGGCCAAGGTAAGTTGTTTTTATTTTTTTCGAAATCAGCCGATAGCTTTTCTACTTCGGGAGTAAAATACATATCGGATTTTGAGGTACTTATTTTAGGAGCAACTTTTCCTTCTTTTACGGCTTTTGCTGCTTCTTCTTTTCGTCTTGCTTCCTCACGTTTGCGTGCTGCTTCAATTTCTTTGGCAATAATATCTTCAATGGCTTTATTTAATTTACTAGCTGCTTTTTGGTTTGCAGCAAGTTGTCTTTTCAATGCGCTTTCGCGTTCTTGAAGCTTAGTTAGCACCACACCTTCTTCTTGTTTGTCTTGTTCAAGTTCTTTTTTCTCTTTGGTTTTCACCCTCACCAATGATTGTTTTTCAAGTCTGCGTGCAATCAAGCTTTCAAGTTGGGCAATGATTTCTTTTTGTTTGAGGTATATAAGTTCGGCTTGTTGCACACGATACTCGCTGTATTGATTTAAATAACGCATACGGGTAAGTGCCTGATTAAAACTTTCGGCTGCAAATACATACATCATTTTGTCGTACACATTTCGCGATTTATAGGCAGCACTGATACTTTTGGCATATTCCGCTTTTAGTCGCTCTAAATCTGCTTTAAGTGTATCAAGTGTTCTGCGTTGTTCCGCAATTTGCATGTCAACTTCATAAATTTCACTTTGGATATTCGCTATAACCTCTTGACGCGTTTTAATTTTATTGGTGATAAGTTTAAGCTGTGTGATGGTAGCCTTTTGCTTGGTTTGCGTTTCTGCAATAACCTTTTTGGTAGATTCTATTTTTTCAATAAGCGCTTTTCTTTCGGCTTCAAGTTTTTTGCGTTTTTCGGTTGGCGTTTGGCCAAACAAAAGCACAGGTATAACAAGCAGCAAAAAGCTAAATGCGTATGGTTTTATAACTTTTAGGAACAACAAAATTAATTTCTTTGGTTTTATCGAATGCAAAATAGGTAAGCTTAAACCTACAATCCATATTTTTTTCTGCCCTAATGTTGATATTCAAGTCTGATGGGTAGTTATTTTTTGTATGTGTATGGAATTCCTGATAGGATACTTTTAATTCCTTACTTCCGCTTTGGTCAGATAATATCACACGAGAGGTATTCATTTCAACCCTGTTTACAAATAAAGTTTGCTTCCACTCTGGACTAACCATTTGTGTGATTAACAGATAGCTTGCCGCTGAGTCGAGTAGCATTTTAGATGCATTGGGAGCAAATGGCGGATTCCCCAAAATGAGTTGTTGTATTTGGCCAAGATTCATTTTTACCCCTGTTAACTTTTCAAGGTACCTAAAATCCGTAACGGTATGCGTACGTTGAAGCCTGTTCAAAATACTAATGGAATCATTGGTAATTAAAATTCGAGCGGCTTCAATACCCAATACTGCAGTTGCTACCATCATGATATATCGGTCTTTTTCCATTGTAATGCTAATATCAAGTTCTACCTTCTGGTCAGGACTTTCGATATTGGCTGAACCGCTTGCAAAATAATATTGAAATGTGTTGTAATGTTCTTCGAGTTTTTTTACAACATATGCTGATGCATTTTTTTCAGGTATAACGGTAGTTGCCGTATCTTTTACTACATCGCGTTTGCCCTTTGTTGCTTTTTGTGTTTTACAAGCCGTAAATAAGATACCGAATGATAAAATTAGAAGAAGGAATTTGGAATACCTATTCATACAGTTTTTTGTCCTTTATTTTTTTGTCAATAAATTCATTTTTACTTCCATTGTTTTTGGCTTTCATCCAAAAGTTTACTGCTTCATCAGTTTTTCCCAGCTTATAGTAAATATCGCCTGCGTGTTCAAGTACTTCAGCGCTTTCTGGGGTAAACTCCAATGTTTGAAGTATATATTTTTGGGCTTCGGAATAATTTTTCTGTTTATACATGATCCATGCATAAGTATCCAAATAAGAAGGATTTTTTGGCTCAAGTTCAAGAGACTTTTTTGAGTAGCTCGCGGCCAGGTCCAATTTTTCATTGCGCAGACTTAGAAAATATGCGTAGTTATTTAATGCAAGTGCCGATTCAGGATATTCGTCAATGGCTTGCATGTAAATGCTGTCGCAAAGGGCATAATTTTTTGCATAATGCGCTGCATCACCTGCCAAAGAGTACATATTTATCCGTATCTCATCTCCAGGAATGGTTAGGTCAATTCCTTCCAAGGCAAATTTTATTGTTTGACTGTAGTCTTGTATTCGGTATGATGCAAATGCACCATAGTAATAGTAGTTCACTTCGTATGGATATAATTCAATAGCCATAGCACAGTGTTTTACCATGGAGGCATAATCAGCAAGGGCTTCATCACAAGTTAGCAGTTGGTTCCATACGTTGCTTGCATTTGGGTCCAACTCCACAGCTTTGGCATACTGTTCGCGTGCATTTTTATAATTTTTATCTTCTAAATATAAGTCGCCATAAATAGCATAACCCGACATGTCTTCAGGATGAGTTTCAATAAACAATAAGGTTATTTCTTTTTTATGGCTACCCAATTCCTTCAAATAGGTATTTGCAACAAATGGAATCAGCACATTTAGTTTTTGTTTGATATCAATATTGTCTCCTGACATCCCCATTTTTAAATAAATGAGACTGCTATCATATTCTTTGGCGTTGTAGTAGTAATCGGCAAGTGCAAATCCGGCAAAGCCGTTGCGGGGTTCTTTTTGCAAGATGCCTTTGTATATGCCAACAGCCCTTTGTTGCTCACCTGTATTCATATATAAGTCGGCAAGCATACCTTCATACTTGGTGTTTCCGGGGTTGGTGTTTATGAGTTTCTGGATTTCGGCAATGGCTTTTTTAGGTTTGCGAATGGTGAGATACAATTGCTCTTTGTTGTAAATAATTTCTTCCGTAGGTCCGGAAATTTTCTCAGCTTCATCCAGCATGCGTATGGCATTTTTATAATCTTTTGCCCGCTGATAATAATACGCAGCAGCCATGATATACTTTACGTCTTTCTCTTTTTTGCCAAGCACATAAGAGGCTTTTGCCGCATTTATATAATCATTTTGCGCATCTAAAATCTCAAGTTGTAGTTTTCTGTACCATAGATTTTCTGGGTCGTTGGTTACTGCAATTTCAATTGATTTGGAAGCAGTTTCCATATTTCCTTTTTGAAAACTGATATCTGCTATTTGGTAATGCACTGCCGCATTATTTGGATCAATTTGCAAACAGTTTCTAAAATGCGTTAAGGCGTCTTTATCATTTCCAAGTATTTTATTTTTCGCTCCGTCAATATATTCACGATCAAATGCAATTGATTGTTCTTCGGTTAGTTTTGACGACTTATTTTTTTGGGCAAATGAATATTGGCTACTGCATATCAACAGCAAAAAAATAACTATATATTTACGAGGGTATACCAATCTGTTTTTAAAGTTGAACAGTTGTATAATCTCCAATACTTAAGTCTTTTGCTTCACCGTGATAATTTACATGGCTTCCAAGCATGGCATTTTCTACATATGCTTTGCTAATGGTAGTATTGTGTTGGACGATACAATTTTTCACTACAGCATTTTCAAGTACACAATCATCACCAATTGATGCATAGGGTCCAATAATTGAGCCAAGTATTTTCACATTTTTTCCAATGTATGATGGTTGTATAACTAGGCTATTGATCGAGGAAACACTTGGGTCTACCATCGTTTCTCCGGCTTCATGCATAAAGGTAAGAATGCGCGAGTTGGTATATACTGTTGAGTTTTTGTTGCCACAATCAAGCCACTCCGATACTTTTCCAGGCTCAAATTTGTAGCCTTTCAGTTTCATGTTTTCCAATGCGTTAGTCAACTGATATTCGCCTTTTTCCTTTATTTCATTATCAAGAAGGTATTGCAACTCGCTTCGCAAATACGCACCATCTTTGAAGTAATAAATACCAATGATGGCGAGATCGGATACAAATGTTTGAGGCTTTTCTATAAAGTCAGTAATGATACCTTCATCATTTACTTTTACTACACCAAATTGGCGAGGGTCTTCAATTTGTTGCACCCAAATGATGCCATCTTTGCTGCGGTCTAGTTTAAAGTCGGCTTTGAAAAGTGTATCGGCAAATACAACCAACACATTTCCATCAAGCGATTCTTTGGCACACATAATGGCGTGTGCTGTTCCTAAAGGTTCGTGCTGGTAATAGATGCTTCCTTTGGCGCCTAATTTATTTGCAACTTCTATCAGTTTCTTTTCAGTGGCTTCTCCAAAATTTGGACCAATAATATAGGCAACTTCCTCAACATCATTTCCGCAAACTGCCTCAAGGTCTTCTATTATTTTTTGAACAATAGGCTTGCCACCAACAGGGATTAATGGTTTTGGAATAGTGAGTGTATGTGGCCTCATGCGTTTGCCCATTCCGGCCATTGGTACGATAATCTTCATTCTTTTTTTTCTTATTTTTAAAAATTATGCTTTGTGTCCGGTGCTGCCATAGCCGCCCGATCCTCTTTTTGTTTCTGTTAGCGAAGTTGAAACCTCCCAATTTGCACGTTCATGTTTGCTGATAATCATTTGTGCAATGCGCTCGCCATGATTGATGGTAAAGGTTTCTTGTCCGTGATTGATTAATAGGACTTTTATTTCGCCCCTGTAATCTGCATCAATGGTACCCGGTGCATTCAACACGGTGATGCCATACTTTAATGCCAATCCACTGCGTGGACGAATTTGTGCTTCGTAGCCTTCAGGCAATTCTATCATGAGCCCTGTTGGGATAAGTACCCTTTGCCCTGTTTGAATATCCACCGGTGATTCAAGATTTGCCCTGAGGTCCATACCCGCTGCCAGCTCCGTTTCATAAGCCGGTAAGCTATTTTTTGACTCGTTTACTACTTTAATAACTATCTGATTCATGTACTTTTCAATCGGGCGAAGTTACTATTTTCCCCTTTCTTTCAAATTTCCATACAACCGAAGCAAAAAGCACAATCAGTAAGTGTTGATAAACGTATCTTATTGCGGATGTTTCGGCTAATGTATTTGATAGCCATTTGTAAAGAAAAAATAGCGTGAGTCCAAACAGTATATACGCAAGACCTTTTTTGATTTCGTAGGGTATTGGGTAATATTTTAGTCCCATCAAATAGCAAATCACCATCATGGTTGCATAGCATACCAATGTTGCCCATGCCGCTCCTGTGTAGCCATATATCGGTATCCACCAAAAATTAAAAATAATGGTAATACCTGCTCCTAACAATGAAATTAATGCACCTTTATTGGTTTGGTCGCTTAGCTTGTACCATATTGAGAGGTTGTAATAAATGCCTAAAAACATATTGGCTATCAATAGTATAGGAACAATATGCAATCCTTCCCTGAATGGCTCTCCAATAAATAGTTTAAACACATCAATATAAATCGTGACTACAAGAAAAAGGAATACACAAACAATGATAAAATACGTCATGATTTGCGCATAAATATCTCGCTTATCGGTTGTTTTTGCATGCGAAAAGAAAAAAGGCTCAGCAGCATATCTAAATGCTTGAATAAATAATGTCATTAAAATGGATAACTTGTAATTGGCACCATAAATTCCATTCATAGCCCTGCCAACGGAAGCCTCAGGATAAAACCAAGTAATCAATGTACGGTCCAATGTTTCATTAATCATGCCGGCAAAGCCTACCACCATCATGGGCAGTGCATATACCATCATTTCTTTCCAAAGCAGGTGGTCAAATTTCCCTTTTCGGATGGCATTAAATTCGGGAACAAAGAACAAAAGGGTAATGGCACTTGCAACCAAGTTGGAAATAAAAATATAGCCAATACCAATATGGGCATTATAAAATAATGGTTGGATACCATGACTTGCTATCAGGTGGGGACATAGTAGCAGAAAATACAAATTGAGGAGGATATTCGTCAGGATGTTTACATTCTTTACCAAAGCAAACTTAAGTGCCTTGCTCTCTTGCCTGAGGTAAGCAAAGGGAATAGCCGTAACGGCATCCAATGCCATAATCCAGATAAAGTATTGAATATATTCAGGGTGTTCGGGAATGCGCAATGCAGAAGCAATAAGCGGTGTAAATAAGGTGGCCATAAATA
>JBIINH010000184.1:0-3960 GCA_044337585.1 Bacteroidia bacterium | reverse complement strand
GATACATCTTTTATATCGTTCCAATTTTTAGCCCAACTAGAAGTATCATTTAGTTCGTTTCCTAAAATTTTTACCGCTTCGAATTCAATTTGATTTACTTCCTCTTGGATATTTTCATATACCTCTAGGGACAAAGGATTTGCCGATTGCACAAACTTATGCTCATAAACACCTGCCACTACCAACAGCACTAGCAGTGTGGCAAGAAGTATAAACAGTTGTTTGATAGATAACTTGAGCAAAGACATTGTAGATATAGGTTGATATTAATAATATGTATTTTGCGACAAATAGTTTCTTACATAATCTGATATGCCCGCTTCAATAGATGTAAAAGGTTTATCATAACCTGCAGCAATGAGTTTTTCCATACTTGCCTCTGTAAAATATTGGTATGTATCACGAATATCTTCAGGTATATCAATGTATTCAATATTTACAGGCTGTTGCATAGCAGCAAATAATGCTTGAGCCAACTCATTCCATGTGCGGGCATTTCCGGTTCCTAAATTATATAAACCTGAATTTTTACGCGAGTGCATCAAGAATAAGCACACTTGCACCAGGTCTTTTACATAAATAAAATCTCGTTTTTGTTCGCCATCATTATAATCAGGATTATGCGAACGAAACAACTTTACTTTTCCTGTTTCTATAATTTGGTGAAATGCATGAAAAACAACGGAAGCCATTCTTCCTTTGTGGTACTCATTAGGCCCATATACATTAAAGAATTTGAGCCCTGCCCAAAAAAATGGCTTTTGTTTTTGTTGCAAAACCCATTTGTCAAAATCATTTTTCGACCTCCCATATGGATTCATTGGATGCAGTTGATCCAAAGCAGCTTCATTGTCATCATAGCCGTGTTCTCCATTACCGTATGTTGCTGCTGATGATGCATACACAATGGGTAAGCCTTCTTGCACACATATTTGCCATAATTGTTGTGAAAAATTGAGGTTAAGCTCTTTAAATATGACTTCATCTTTTTCGGTGGTATCGGTTCGGGCACCTATATGAAATATAAATTGTACCTCATGTGCATTTTGGGTAAGCCATGACATAAATACTTTTCGGTCTACTTTATCCGTATAAACGCAGTTGACTAAGTTTTTGCTACGTTCGCCATCCGAAAAATCATCAACGAGAATAAGGTCGTTGAAGCCGGTTTCATTTAGTCCCCTAACCAAACAACTCCCAATAAAGCCTTCTGCTCCTGTAATAACAATCATAATTGTGTTGTATTGCTACAAGTTTAACATTTTTCGGGGGTTTGGCGAATAGTTGTAATATTTACATGGTATTATGTGGTTTGTCTATATATTCGCATCTCGATTTTTACTCGGATGAACAATCGTAAAAAAACCGTTTACATTACACGTAAAGCCCATTTCAATGCGGCTCATAAGTTATTTAACCCCAACTGGTCAACAGAACAGAATGAGGCTTTTTTTGGCAAATGTGCCAACAAATACTATCATGGTCATAACTTTGATATGTATGTAACTGTGAAAGGTGAAGCCGACTCCGAAACCGGAATGGTAATGGACCTAAAGGAATTAAAACGCCTAATGGAAACATATGTTATCAATAAATTGGACCACAAAAACATCAACGAAGATGTTGATTTCATGAATGGCAAACTCGCTTCTATAGAGAATTTAGTAGTAGAAATATGGAACCAATTAGAACCCCATATTCCAAAAGGCAAGCTTCATAGCATTAAACTTTACGAAACCGAAAGACAATTTGTAGAGTATTACGGTGACTAAATCTTAATCACTTTTTCATTCGCCTTTCTCAAAACAATAGCTATACTTGCTAAATGATGCATCATAAGAAAATAGCAAGTTGGGTATTAGTATCCATTTCAATTATTAGCTATGCATGCAATCCGGCACGGGTAGTAAAACCACTTGCCAAATCTGAAACCATGGTTGGGGCCAATATTGGCGGGCCAGCCATCTACTTAGGCTCAGCTCCCATTTTTATTCCACTTACCAGTATTTATGCGGCTAGAGGGCTCACTGATCGGACTACTATGTTTGCTTCGTTACAAACTACTTCTGCATTGTTTGGGGTATTTCAAACCGATATTGGCATCACGCAAGGCATTATCAAACCCAAAGGATGGATTCCGGGAATCAGCATCTCTCCTGTTGTAAATTTGATGTTTGACCGATGGGAGAAAAAATTCAGTTTCTATCCCGAAGTTGACGTATTTGCTTATTGGCACTATAAACCATCTGAAAACTTTATTTATGCGGGAATGAACAATTGGTTTGAATTACGCAATACCCGTGCACATGGCGAGGTGCAGCAAACACATTGGATACCCAGTATTTCCTTAGGCCATCAATGGAAAGGGAAAAAACTAAATTTTCAGCTTGAGGTAAAATATATTGCTCCTAACCTAAGCAATGAAAATATTGTTGTAGACTACATTTCACTTTCACAATCAGGTGCACTTGGCTTTTATTTTGGAATCAATAAAGTATTTTAAACATGAAAAATTTTATTCTACTTTTAGTTTCATCCACCTTCTTATCATCGTGCTTGCGGCTTGATGACCAATTGTACAGTAACGCTAGTTTGGATGCATATAACTTTGATGCCTATACGGGTGAAAAAGAAATCCCCGAGTTACCTTCTTCATACAATATTGCAGATTCAATGGTAAAGGTATTTTCGCTTATTTCACAAAGCAGCAGCGAAGGTGATGCCACCATTTATTTGGAGTATGTTGGAGATATCAACCGCATAGCTACAGATACAATTATTCTTTACTGTCATGGCAATACCGATCATATGGATAGATACTGGAATAGGGTAAAATTGCTTGCGCACACTGGCAACAAGCACCGATATGGAGTGCTTACACTTGACTACCGCGGGTATGGTATGAGTAGTGGAAAACCTACCGAAAAAGGCATGTATGCTGATGTAAATACTGCGCTTAAGTGGCTACAAAGCAAAGGCCTCAGCAATGAACGATTGGTAATTTACGGCTACAGTTTAGGATCTGCATCGGCAACTGAAATGGCTGCCAACAATTATGAAATGAAACCAAGTAAACTCATACTGGAATCGCCCTTTGCCTCATCAGAAGTGATGGTTCAGGATGGTTCAAAAATGGCACTACCTGCCTCTTATTTTACCAATGCCAGAATTGATAATGCAGAGGAAATAAAAAAAGTAACCCAACCCTTTATGTGGATACATGGCGCAGATGACGATTTCTTAAGCATTACTACACATGGGGAAGTAGTATATAAAAACTATAAAGGAACCTATAAAGAAGCGCATCGCATAGGCATTGCAGTTCATAATAATGTGCCATTTATTTGGGGATTTGAAGCCTATTCAAATAATATTTTTAAATTTATATCAAAATAATTAATTTTATATCTTAAACAAATAAAACAATGTCAACAATCAATTTAAATGATGCTAAAGCATTAACCAAAAACTGGCGTGAAGTAAACCAATCAATCACTGTAAATGGACATCAAGCCAATGAAATTTTTCCTAATGCGTACAAAATAGACTTCAGCGATTTGCAAGCCATCATGAGCACACCTGGCGTTGGTGGTATGCGTATTTATTTTGGCTACACCGATACAAATCCTTCACCTGACCCAACCGGAAATACTTTCCCGATGCGTGTAGTATTGGTAGCTACAGATAGCAATGGCAATGATATTTTGCATACCACTGAACCTTGCGGAGCTTTTGATTTTGCCACTCCTTGCCCTTGTTCGTGTGATATAAACAGCCCACTCACTACATAAAACCAACGTTGTTTAATCAAATACTGATTTATAGTACGTTTCTAACCGTACTTTTAGGTGTATTGTATTATCACTACCTAAAGCCTGATTTCAAGTTACTCGTTGCTTTGATGTACCTTATGTATATTGGCAACAGCTATGCCAACTTTACTAGTAGCAGGAGTTTAAA
>JBIINH010000048.1:0-13806 GCA_044337585.1 Bacteroidia bacterium | reverse complement strand
CGTAAGCAATATTGAATTGATGCCTCGATTGCTGCAATCAAATGTATCGGGTGACACTTCATATGACGCGATTCCACAGTTATCACTAGATGCACTGTCCACTAATAGTCCATCAATTGTAGCCAATCCATTTGGTTGAATATATGCTACAATGTTTCTTGCAACAACGGTTGGCCTTATGCTATCAAGCACGGTTACGTTTGCAAAAGTAGAGGCCGCGTTTCCACTGCTATCTTTAACAGTGAGTTCAACAGTATTTAAACCAATTTGGCTACAACTAAAAGTATCAGGATTTGCGATGTAAGAAGCGATGAAACAATTATCCGTTGAGCCATCATTTAAATCTGACCCAACGATTGAATTCATTCCGTTACTACCTAAGTATACAGTAATATTTTTTGTAACGACAATGGGTTTTAATGTATCAGAAACGGTAACTACTGCATTGGCAACACCAATATTACCGCTACTATCTTCTACAAACAATTGAATCGTATTTGCACCTAAATCAGAACACACAAAAGTATCTTTAGAAATAGTATATGACTTTATTGAACAATTATCTGTAGTTCCATTTTCAATCATACCACCATTGATAAATGCAAAGCCAAGTGAATCTAGATAAACAGTTATATTTTGAGTATTGACTTTTGGCATAATGGAATCAATAATATGCAATACTGAAAAGTCTGTTCTGATATTGTTATCTTTATCTTTAACGAATAAGGTAATGGTATCAAATCCTAAATCGTTGCATGTAAAGTCATACTTATCCAAATAAATGGTATCAATGCTGCAATAGTCTGCAGAACCATTATCGACCATAGAAGCGATAAGCGTAAAATGGCCTGTAGAATCTAAATACACATTTATATCCTTAGCCCTGGCAACGGGAGTTAGTGTATCTCTAACCAAAACAGAAATGGTATCAGCAATTATATTGCCGCTATTATCTATGGCTGAAACTGTAAGTTGTTTAACTCCAATATCCGAACAATTCAAATTAGGTGGCACTACTTGTAATAGTTGTATGCTACAATTGTCGGTGCTTGCACTATCCAAAATTGTGGGATCAATTGTGATGATACCTGTAGAATCTAAATAGACTATCGCATTACGCAAAAGCAAGGAAGGCTTTATCGTATCTACAACGTTAACCGTTGCGAAAGCAATACTAGAGTTTCCACTGCTATCAAATACTTGAAGTCCAACTGAGTTTATACCTAAATCTATGCATGTAAATGACGAATCAGAAATTGAAAAAGCTAGGTTATTGTTACAATTATCAAAAGAGCCACTGTCCAAATCAGCTGGAATAATTGAAGCAGCGCCATTACCATCTAAATATATCGTAATATTTCTCACCAATACGTTTGGTGTAATTGTGTCAATAACTTCAATTTCTACCAATTGGTTGGTAATATTTCCACTGCTATCTCGAACAGACAAGGTAGCAAAAGAAACGCCTATATCACTACATGAATAAACTGAAGGAGTAATTGTAAAATTGCTTATAGAGCAATTATCAGTAGCAACAGCATTCACTGCTATTAGTGAGGCTTGAGCTGTACCATTTGAATCAAGATAAATTGAGGCTCTTTGAGAAGAAATAGCAGGCGCAATGGTATCTAAAACTGTTACACTAGCAAATATTTGAGAAATGTTATCGCTGCTATCAGTAATTGTGAGTTGAACTTGTCTAACCCCCAGACTTGAACAATTAAACGTAGATGGACTAACTACAATTGACTTTATGCTACAATTATCATAAGCTGAATCAAGTACTTGAGATAACAATAAATTAGTACTACCTGCAGTATCTAAATATACCGTTGCCGGCTTAGAAGTAATAATTGGACGAACTGTATCAAGAACTGTAATATTGGCAATATCAACTCCTATATTTCCTGATGCGTCTGTTGCAAACAAAGCAACTTGGTTTAGTCCTATTGATGCACAGCTAAAAACACTTGGATTCAAAGAATAACTAACAATCTGACAATTATCGAAGGAAGCGCTGTCTAGTTGATTAGTATTTAATGTAACTTGACCCGTACTATCCAAGTACACAACAATTGATTTAGGTAGTACTGTAGGTTTGATGGTATCAAAAACTTGAACTCTCGCTGACGCAGATGAGATATTTCCAGAAAAATCTTGCATGAATAACTGAACATTGCGGAAACCCGTATCCGCGCATGAAAAGGTATTTGGCAAAACCCAACTGTTTACTATACCGCAATTATCCCTTGAGTTGCTATCAATATCAATTGTTTCAACTTCTGCTGAGCCTAATGCCGTTAAATAAATATTTGCCGACTTTGTAAACACCTTCGGAGCTATGGTATCCATTAATGTTACTAAGAATCCGGCCGAATCTATATTCCCACTGCTATCTGTTACATACAATGTACCAGTTACTATACCGAGTAAGTTACAGGTTAATGTATCAATACTTAATGTTCTACTTTCAATTGCACAATCATCAAACGATCCATTATCAACTGAATCTACAGAAACGATATACTTACCCGATTCATCAATGTAAGCATCTATACTTCTTGCAAAAACAATTGGCTTTTCAATGTCAACAACATTAACTATAAAATCTTTTTGCGCTACATTTCCATTGACGTCAGACACAGTAAGTGTTACGGTATTGAACCCTAAATCCGCACATGTAAATATTTCTCTAGACAAAACGAATTGGTCAGTAGCACAATTATCGGTGGTGTTGCTATCTACATCAATAACAGATATGGTAGCTTGTCCGCTTATAATTGGTGTAACAACAATTGCTTTTGTTCTTATAACTGGAGACATGGTATCCAATACGGTAATATCTGCAATAGCTGTTGAGAAATTTCCACTTTGGTCAGTTACTGTTAGGGTAACTGTATTTATTCCGATATCAGTGCAATTAAATGCAGATTTCGAGAGTGACAAATTTTGAATAGTACAGTTGTCTGTAGAATTGTTATTTACTGAGATTGGGTTAACTATTACACTTCCAGCATTATTTAAATATACGTTTATGTTCCTTGTAATCGCTATCGGTTTTATGGTATCTAGAACAGCAGCAATTGCATTTGCAGTTGATATATTTAGAGATGGATCTGTAACAGTATAATTTATAGTTGTAGTTCCAAGGTGAGCACAAGTAAATGTATCAGGTGTTACCCTGTAAGTTATGGGACAATTATCTGTTGAACCATTGTCAAAAACAGCAAATGGATTGGGAACTACCCTTCCAAAATCATCTAAATAAATGGTTGCATTTTTGGCTCTAGCCCTCGGTCCAATTGAGTCTGATACGGTAATTGCAAGTATTGTATCTTTAATATTTCCGTAGATATCGGTTATTCGAAGTGTAATATTTTTAATTCCGATATCGCTACAATCAACTCTGTTAGGAATCAAAATACGAGATTGAATACCACATGCATCAAATGAGGCACTGTCTATTTCATTGATATTTAAAAAACGTAAGCCCGTATTATCTAAATTGAAAACAGGACGATTTCTTCTAGGAATTATTGTCGGAGGTATGCTATCTACCAATTGCAACAAGGCAAATTGACTACTTTGATTATTAAAGCTATCTCGAACTGTAAGTGTTACAATATTTCCTCCAATATTGCTACAATTGAATGTATTTGGTGCAACGATTCTTGTTTTAATTACACAATTATCGGTAGAACCATTATCAATATCCTGTGGCGTCAATGAAAAAGTACCATCGGGCCTTAACGATCGAATAATATTTCTTGTGACGGCAACCGGATTAATTGAATCGTTTCTTAATACCACTGTTTTGGTTGCGGTGTGAAAACATCCCCCTGCAACATTAATAGTTAGCGATACATTATAATTTCCTGGACCACTGTATGTTTTTACAGGGGCGTCAGCTGTAGAAGTTGTGCTATCTCCAAAATTCCATAAGCGAGATGTGATTCCTCCAATATTTGCTTGAATAAAAATATCATCAAGTCCCCAATTATCAAATAAGTCTCCTGAATTTTGAGGTTGAAACCAACGGAAAATGGTACTAGAACTAGCTGCACCTATTGGAATGCTAATTTGATATAATGTCCATACATATAGAGGACCCGTTTTATTAGATACAGGTACCCAATTTTGTATATTTGTCCATGAAGCTCCACTATTAGTTGAGTATTGTAAAAAGACTCCCTCTACAGTTAAATCTGGATCTTCACATCCCGGATCAGGATCGTCAGACCCATATCGCATGTAAAATTGAATAACTCCCCCCGCACTCACATTTAACGCTTGTGTTTGCACAAACCTTACTCCTCCTGTTCTAAATGTTGCCCAAAAGTATTGGCTACTATCAATCATGTAAGTAATACAAGGCTGTCCAATTACATACGGGCTAGATGACCAACCTGTGGGAATGGTGCTTGAAACAAAATTATACGTGGTAGCAGTAACAGTACCTATAGAAAAATTAACAGTGCGTTGACCACAAAGATTTGTATCTGGAATAGCTACAATAGGCGCAGCACACTGCGCAAAAACATCAACTGAAAAAAAACCAAGGCACAATGCCGAAATAAAAAAAGAAAGTAATTGTTTTCTCATCTTATTCGGATACCAGAATATTAATTAATTGAAAACTCTTAAGTACTTGTTCATTGTATGGCTTGGTCATTTGAATAAACAAAGTTTGGTCCATATCTTTCTTATCACAAGTCCCTTCTATCGTAGCCAATGGCTTTAGCGCATATCGTTTCTGGTATTCAGGCCTAGCGTCTGAACTGATAATATATTTGTTTGAATAATTTAAAACCTGATCCCACTGAAGGGCAATAAAACTATTGCTCAAATTTTCTATTCGATAAGCAATCTTTCGAATATCAATTCCATTTACTGGGTCTATGCAATCCATTTTCAATACAGCTATTCTTATTTGCTGTGTTTGGTATACAATCTTCCATTCCTTAGGTAATTTATCTACTAAAATAGAGTCACTTGAATTTTGAGCAAACAAATGAGTAGGTAAAGTAAAAAATACTAAAATTGCGAACACAATTCGCCTATTTATTGAAGGATTAAAAAACATGTTTAGCCGTATTCGTATGGAATATTTTACTACTTAATGTGACTTTCGAAAATACACTAAATCTCCGATACAATAAAACTTAATATATCCTTAAATGAAACGGGACCGTCAAAAAATGACAATCCCGTTTAACGTATTGGTTATGTGTTATTTATTTCTTCTTTTTAGGAGTTGCAGGTTTAAAATCTGGCATTTGTTTAATTTCTGCCATCAGCTTCTCGTTGTGTTTCATGTAAACATCGTCTCCGTCAACTTTTGCCAAATCATAAGATTGTTGACTTGTGGCCAATGCGCCATTATAATCTTTCAGGTCTTTTTGGATTTTTGCTTTAAGTAAATAAACCCAATATGCCTTTGGATTGGCTTCTATTGCTTTGTTAATCCATACCAACGCTTGGTTTAGGTCTTTTTTGTTCTCAAAGTAATAATTGGCAGCGCTGTAATAAGGACGGGTGTCTTTGGCCATTACTGATTCAATTTGTTTCATCAAACGCTCGTCATAATTAGCACCAATAGGGAATGTAACAACTGTGTTTTCCCATGAGATCACAATATTGCAAGTATTATTGGTAATGCTTTCAACATCAATGGTGAAGGATTCAACGCTTAGAGGAACTTTTTTTACAGGTACGTTGAAACGTGCCACATCATTTTCTTGTTTATAATCTGACGCATCGTTTATCAAATCTTTTGACAACACAATCGTCCATTCATTTTGGTTTGGAAATGAAACCAACCCATATTTGCCGGCTTTTACAGCAATTCCGTTTACTGTTACATCTTCACCAAATGTAATTGCTGTTGGGGCATTTGCACCGGTGCGCCAGAATTTGCCCAATGGCACCACATCTCCAAAAATAGTACGTCCTTTTACACTTGGACGAGAGTAAGAGATCTCAATTTTGGAGGTAGCAAATTGTTGTGAAACAGTTGCTGTAGGGCTCGAAACCGGGAAAGGAATACCTTGTTGTGCAGTTGCTGTGAATATGCTTGCACTCAAGGCGAGTGTGCATAAGGTTTTGATGTGTTTTTTCATTTGATATTTCTATTTGTTTGATTGGTTTATAAATTTGGGGTTCTTCCTCCATCAACCGGAAGGTTAATTCCGCTAATATAGGCTGCAAATTCACTGGCTAAGAACAATGCTGCGTAGGCTATTTCGTCTGGTGAGGCAAATCTTCCCAAAGGAATTTCTGCCGTCATTTCTTGTGCAACTTCTTCAATAGTATGTTTATTTTTTGTGGCTTTCCCTTCTATGATTTGCGAAAGCCGATCGGTTGAGGTGGCACCGGGCAAAATATTATTTACTGTGATTCCAAAAGGGCCCAATTCATTGGAAACGGTTTTAGCCCAATTTGCTACTGCCCCCCTAATGGTATTGCTTACACCTAATCCTTTAAGTGGTGCTTTTACCGAAGTAGAAATAATATTGATAATACGGCCATAGCCTCCAGCACGCATTCCATCAACAACCGCTTGGGTTAGCACTTGGTTACACAAAAGATGATTAGCAAATGCTGAAGTGTATTCATGAAGTGAGGCATCAATAGCTAGTCCAGCGGGTGGCCCACCGGTATTATTTACCAATATTTGAAATGTTTTGGGCTCATTTATCAGTTGAACAAGCTTGTCATGCAATTCCTCAGGTTTCGAAAAATCGGCTACAAGAAATCCATGTTTCTGACCTTGAGTGGTATCCAAGTCCCTAACTACCCGCTCTAAGATTCCACCATTTCTAGCTACTAAGGTTACATTGGCACCTGCTGCTGCATATTGCATTGCAATGGCATACCCAATTCCTCTTGAAGCGCCACAAACAATGGCATTTTTACCTGTTAAATCAATCTTCATGTTGGTTGTTGTTCAATTTTTCAAATAAAGAATTTAATTTTTCTTTTTTCAAAATCTTCTGTCCAGTTTCTCCTGTAGCAATTATGCGTTCGCCAACCCTTGCAATATAGTGACATATGATGCTGTTTTTCTCTATAGAAAAAATATTCGCTTCAAAAGTAACTTCTTCACCAAACAATGCAGGTGAATGGTGCTTAATATTTAAAAATGTGCCTATGCCTTCTTCATCCTCTTCTTTCATATCCAAAACAAAAAGCCTGCTAGCCCATTCAGCATCACGACCAAGTGCAAAGGTTGCGTAAAAAGGATGCACCAAGCCTGTTTCGAAAGCTGCGGTATCATCGTTAGTTATCTTTTTTCGATACACTTTACAATCGCCCTTAGTAAATGGATTTTTCATACTAATTGATTAATCATGACCCATGCGGGTACGTTTTGTTTCTAAATATTTATGGTTATATTGGTTTGGAACAACCTTAACGGGGATGTTCTCAATGATTTCTAATCCATATCCTATCAAGCCTGCGCGTTTGGTGGGATTATTTGTCATTAAGCGCATTTTTTGTACACCCGCATCTCTTAAAATTTGTGCGCCCACTCCGTAATCGCGTTCGTCCATTTTAAAACCTAATTTAAGGTTGGCCTCTACGGTATCCAATCCTTGCTCTTGTAATTTGTATGCTTTTAATTTATTGATTAGTCCTATACCTCGTCCTTCTTGGTTAATGTATAAAATAACTCCTTTCCCCTCTTGTTCTACCATCTGCATAGCTACTTGCAATTGTTCACCACAATCACACCTTAGCGAATGAAAAATATCGCCAGTAACACATGACGAATGTACCCTCACCAATATGGGCTCTTCTTTGTCCCATGTTCCTTTTTTGAGCACCAAATGCTCTTGCCCAGTATCTAATTGTTGGTATGCTATCAGTTCAAAATCACCATATTGGGTTGGCATTTCTATAGAAATAATTCGCTTAATAAGCGATTCATTTTTTAAGCGATATTCGATTAAATCTTTGATTGTAATTAATTTCAAATTGAAACGCTCTGCCACTTTTATCAAGTCGGGCAATCGGGCCATGCTTCCATCTTCGTTTAATATCTCAACGATACAACCTGCTTCTTCAAATCCAGCTAAGCGAGCCAAATCAACTGCTGCTTCAGTGTGTCCTGCTCTGCGCAATACGCCACCTTTATGTGCTTTAAGCGGAAAAATATGTCCTGGCCGTCCAAGGTCGTCTCTTTTGGTATCAGGATCGATAAGCGCTTGCACTGTTTTTGCCCTATCATGTGCAGATATACCTGTAGTGCATCCCTTGCCCAATAAATCAACCGATACGGTAAAGGCTGTTTCGTGAACGGCATTGTTACTTGAAACCATCATTTCGAGTCCCAATTCTACGCAACGCTTTTCAGTAATAGGTGTGCAGATTAATCCTCGGCCATGTGTGGCCATGAAGTTAATCATCTCGGGGGTTACATTTCTGGCTGCTGTTAAAAAATCGCCTTCATTTTCACGGTCTTCATCATCGACTACGATAATCATTTGTCCTTTTTTTATTTCGCTTATCGCTTCCTCAATCGTATTAAATTTAAATGACATGTGTGTATTTTTTTTGCGTTATCTGTTGGCTATAAAAGTTCAACAATCGTATGAGCACTTTGTTGTTATCGTATACTTCAGCAACTTGTTGTGCTGCATTATCAGAAAGCTTTTTGCGAAGGCCTTCGTCTTTTAGGAGGCTCACTACAGCAGCTGCAAAAGTATCTGCATCATCGGCAATTAACAAATGTTTGCGATTTTCGCAAGCTATCCCTTGCACCCCAAGTGATGTGGTAACTATTGCCTTACCCATGGCCATGCCCTCTAATATTTTGATACGGATGCCACTTCCCGAAAAAAGTGGCACAATCATAATTGATTTATCTTTCATAAACTCTTGAGCATTTTCTACTTCGCCATGCACCAACGTATTGGCAAACTTGGTTTTAAAAAATGTATCGGGCATTCCGCGTCCGGCAATTTCACATTGAGCATCTGGTACCTCAGCAAGCACCTTTGGCCATACGCAATTTAGAAACCATTGCATGGCATCTTGGTTTGGCAACCATTCCATAGATCCCAAATGAAATACAATTGGATGCTGGTTCACATTTTTATATCCACTGAACTTTGCCGTATCAATACCAGCAGGTGAAATGTAATATGGAATATTTAGGCCCATTTGTATAAATTTATCAATATCATTTTGCGTAATTGGCACCAACACGTCAAAATTGTTGAGCATCTTCTGCTCATACTGTTTTAATTGTGCAGCCAGTTTATGTAAATACCACCTCTTCAGTTTACTTACTTCTTGTTGTGATAGTGTTTCCCATATTTTCCACTCTACATTGTGCTGCCTTAAAACCAATAATGCATTAGACTTTTTGCTTACAATATCTAAATAAGGTGCCATAAATATACTCTCGAACACAATAACATCGTATGTATTTTCAACAAGCAAATTTCCAATCATTTGCTCAAATGCTTTACTGTAAAATCGGCTTATATTATATGATTCATTTTTCAGCAGGCTCAATGCGGCACCTAATAGCTTCACCCTGTTATCAATGGTTGTTGTATGCCATGTTGCAAGTGATGAAAGGCTCTCAGGAATATGTGGCACAAAATGCTTAACGGTATTGAGCGCGGCAACTGTAACTTCGCAACCTGCATCGTGGTAACCTTTGGTATAATTATAAAAACCAAGTGACCCACCATCATTGAGCGGCCATGGCACCCGATTCATAAGTTGCAAAATTTTCATTTTACTTTTTTTGAGGGATGAGTTTTTTAAACGGTCGTATCAATTTCAACCACGATGATTTATCAAACAAGCCGGAATCATTTGCTGCTTGATAGGTAAGAAAAAATCCAATTGGCGTTAGCACCATGATAGACATCCACATGCCAATTACAGGTGTTGCGGTTCCAGTTTTTACCATTTTTTCGCCAACAATTGACACCACGTGAAAAACCAAATACATCAATACCGAAATAACCACTGGCATGCCAAATCCTCCTTTTCGAATGATGGCTCCAAATGGTGCTCCAATAAAAAACATAATGATGCATGCAACTGATAGGGTGAATTTTTTATGCCATTCCATATTGTAACGGGTACGGCTTTTGTTTAATGATATGAGTTCATTATTGGTATAATCTAGATTGGCTTTAATAATGCGTGCATTGTTTAGCGCCTTAGATATTACAACCGATTTGCCTGCTTTGTTCGTACTAAAATTAGGGTTATCGAATGAAAGTACGCTGTCTTGTTGAAGTATAACAGGTACTCTTTCGCCCAAAGTTCGCAGCGAGTCATTAAATTGTATGTATTGATTAAAATAAGCATCGTTTGATTGTATACGCGATGTGATGGTGTAGTTAATAGTATCAATTTTCTCATCGAGCTCTTTCACATCAAGCATTTGATATCCTTCTTTAAACATATTTTCATCGCTTCTATTTAATGAAAATCCCATTAAATCAAACATGATTTGTTGTTCAGAAAACTTCAAAATAGAATGTGTTTTATTTTTCTCATATCCAGCTTGCCTATCCATTTCTTCGTAGCGCACCCCATCGTATAGGTTAAAAAACAAATAACGATCATCTTCACTCATAATCAAGTTGCCTCTTTTGGCCATCAATACAACCGGCATGGTGTATGTATTGCGTTTGTCATAAACCAAAATGTCATATAGCTCCCCTGTATTTTTATCCTTGTCGCCAATACGCATACTTATTCCATCAATGCCATTGTAAAAAACCCTTTCTTTAATCATGAGAGATGGTTTTTGCTGGTTAATATCATAAAGCAAAGACTTTTGTTTAAGGATGGCTTGCGGAATAAGTGAATTGGAAACATAAAATGCACCTAAACTAAACAACAACATAATAAGGTACATCGGACGAAAAATGCGCCAAATCGAAACACCTGCCGCTTTCAGTGCAATGAGCTCATAACTTTCGCCCAAATTGCCAAACGACATGATAGAAGATAGCAGTACAGATAGCGGAAGCGCAAGAGGAATGATGCCGGCTGATACATAAAACATCAATTGTGCAATGACCCCAAAACCCAATCCTTTGCCGGCTAAATCATCAATATAAATCCATATAAACTGCATGAGCATAATAAAAAGCACCACAATAAAAGTGGGCATGAATGCCTTGAAGAACCTGGATGCAATGAGTAAATTTATCTTATTAATCAAAATTGCGCATTTTTGAGAATGCAAAAAAATGCAATTAAACTGACAAATCACCAATTAAAATTGGCATCTGATACAGATTTTCCAATTACCAAACAACAAGTCATCTCGCAATTAACCGAGTTGTTTCAGGAATTGGGTAGGTTGCAACAACAAACCCACTACAACACTCCGCAACCAATAAGTACCGAATATAAAATTACAAGGGGCGAAAACTATTTGCTTCTTCCCTATTTGGTTATTGATTATCCACGTATCGCCAACAAAGATTTTGGCATACTTATGCGAACGATGTTTTGGTGGGGAAAATATTTTTCGTTCAACTTGTTTGTAAATAACTCTCTTATCCGTTCGGTTGATTATAATCAATTGGCAAAAATGCCTGAAAATCTGACATATAACGGAAGTAATATATGGGAACAAGATTTAGACCATCCTCAATATTTATCTATTGAAAATCAGTCCTATTCGCATGAAACGGGTTATGTTAAACTTAGCAAAAAATTAGCTGTCGAATCTTATGAAATGCTAATTGAAGAAGCAGTAATATACCAAAAATGGTTGAAAGCATTTGATTGGGCTTAAGCGCCAATACAAATTTTTAAATCGTGAATTTGGCTTTCCCAAAGTTGTGAGGCATTTTCAATATCCCCTTCCTCAACAAAATCGGTAACTACTAATGCTACATCATCTGTCAACTCATCTTGCACAATCTCGAATTCGAAAAACTCATCTTGATGAGAATCAATCCAATGAAACTTGATGTATTTGTTAGCTGATTTCTTTACCAAATCCGCCACTTGTTCATCCTTGTCCCATTTAAATTTGTATTGGTTGTTGTACAAATCCACATCATCGGCAAACCACTCCGACAAACCTGATGGAGAACTTAAATAATTGTATAATAACGTAGGAGACGCCTTGACAGGAAATTCCAATCTTATTTTTTTACGTTTTGTAGTCATCCCTTATAATTTTTATACTTCGCTAATGGCAAATATATATTTTTACCGATTGAAAAAAACTTTAATGCAAAGTTTTTAATCAAATTCATAGATTGCGTACAAACACCTAACATCCAATGCCTGAAAGCAATTATAGATTAAATCAGATAACCATCGTATTAACAACGGTAACGGTTATTCTTTTTGGTTGTATATTAATCTACACGATTGGCAAAGACAACCTCTCATATCTTATCAATGGATACCACACTCCCAAGATGGATATAATAATGAAATACTTGACACATGGCGGTGATGGTGTTTTTGCTGTTGTGCTAGCGCTTTATTGGATGTTTTTTGTAAATAGAAAAGAATCATACTACTTATTGCTAACTTACGGAGCAAGTTCATTAATTACCCAATCGCTAAAAAGAATCTATTTCTACGATACATTACGACCTATAAAAATGCTTGCACTGGAAAAGGTACATTTAATTGAAGGGGTTATTTTAAACCAGCAGCTTAGTTTCCCATCCGGCCATGCTACCTCGGCTTTTGCAGTTGCTGTAGGCCTCTCTCTCATTATTAATAGGGCACGCGTTAGCATCGTATTTATTTGCATTGCAACAATTGTGGCAATCAGCCGCGTGTATTTGCTACAACATTTCACTACTGATATTATTGCCGGAGCAGCCATTGGCAGCATTTGTGCCTACACTATATTTTTTGTTATGAAAATGAACCGAAATACCAATGCATAATTTGAATAAACGTATTTCAGAAAGCCTATATCTAGCTTTAATTGCAGCCATTATATTCATTCCATTTCTTGGTAAGGTGCATTTATTTGATTGGGATGAAATCAATTTTGCAGAGTCGGCAAGAGAAATGATCGTTACCAATGACTATTGGCATGTGCAAATCAATTTTCAACCATTTTGGGAAAAACCGCCATTCTATTTCTGGCTCCAAGTATTTTCGATGAAGTTGTTTGGCATCAATGAGTTTGCGGCACGTTTTCCAAATGCTATCTGTGGCATTGTTACGCTTGTTACTATTTACAATATTGCAATCAAAGAGGGTTCGCGTAGTACTGCTATTTGGTGGGTATTGCTTGTGGCTGGCTCGTTTACGCCTCACTTATATTTCAAAAGTGGCATCATCGACCCATGGTTCAATTATTTTATTTTCATGAGCATTTATATGTTGGTGCTTGCAAGCAAAAACGCAGAAGCCCAAACCAAACAGATGTTGTTTGCTGGGATATTTGCCGGCTTAGCCATGATTACCAAAGGTCCCGTAGCGGTGCTCATTATCAGCTTGTGTGCTTTAGTGTATGTAGCATTTAACCGTTTTCGTATTTTCTTTTCAATCAAACAATTTTTGATTGCCATACTCGCATTTGGAATCATCAGCTCTACTTGGATTTGGGCAGAAGTGTCGCAAAATGGATGGAATGTGCTGGCTGATTTTATTGCGTATCAAATTGACCTTTTTCGCAACCCTGTTGCCGGACACGGGCAACCATTTTATTACCACGCGCTGGTTTTGTTGCTTGGCTGTTTTCCAGCATCTTTCTTTTTTATAGGTGGACTAAGGCTACAATATGTCTCTGAAGAGCAAAAGCATTTCGCAAAGTGGATGAGCATTTTGTTTTGGGTGGTG
>JBIINH010000047.1:0-13860 GCA_044337585.1 Bacteroidia bacterium | reverse complement strand
GGATGATGCTGCAATGGAAAAGTTGCTTAATAAGCAAGCAGAGCTCATGGAACTTTTGGAACAGCACAATGCTTGGGAACTCGACAACAAGTTAGAAGTGGCCATGGATGCCTTGCGATGTCCCGAATCAGATACGCTTGTTAGTATCCTATCCGGTGGAGAGAAAAGAAGGGTTGCACTTTGCAGGTTATTGCTTAGCAATCCTGATATTTTACTATTGGATGAACCTACAAATCACCTTGATGCCGAATCGGTTGAATGGCTTGAGCAGTATTTAAAAAACTTCCCAGGTACTGTTATTGCCGTGACGCACGACAGGTATTTTCTTGATAATGTAGCAGGCTGGATACTTGAACTTGATCGTGGGGAAGGCATTCCATGGAAAGGGAATTATAGCAGTTGGTTAGATCAAAAGTCAACCAGACTTAAGCAAGAGGAAAAGCAGGAAAGCAAACGAGCTAAAGCACTTGAGAGAGAGTTGGACTGGGTAAGGCAAGGTGCCAAAGGTAGACAAGCTAAGCAAAAAGCTAGGTTAAATGCTTACGAAAAATTATTAAACGAAGAGACCAAAGACAAAGAACAACAACTCGAACTATTTATACCACCGGGCCCAAGATTGGGTGATGTGGTAATTGAAGCGAATAAAGTGAGTAAATCATTTGGCGACCGATTACTTTATGAAGATTTAAACTTCACCTTACCCAAAGGTGGTGTAGTAGGGATTATCGGACCAAATGGCGTAGGAAAAACAACCCTCTTCAAAATGATTATGGGTCTTGAAAAACCAAATACTGGTGAATTTAAAGTGGGCGAAACAGTGAAAATTGCATACGTAGATCAAAGCCACAAAGACTTGATACCAGACAAATCGGTATTTGAAGTAATATCAGGAGGCACAGAAACAATGATAGTTGGAGGCAAACAGGTTAACGCACGCGCATATATTTCGAAATTTAATTTCAGTGGAACTGACCAAAGTAAAAAATTGGCAATGCTTTCTGGAGGAGAAAGAAATAGGGTGCATTTGGCCATGGCATTAAAGGAAGGTGGCAATGTTTTGCTATTAGATGAACCAACAAACGATATCGATGTAAATACTTTGCGAGCGCTCGAAGAAGCAATTGAAAATTTTGCAGGTTGTGTTGTGGTTATCTCCCACGATCGTTGGTTTATAGACCGAGTTGCTACGCATATTCTTGCTTTCGAAGGCAACTCTCAAGTATATTGGTTTGAGGGAGCTTACACAGATTATGAAGAAAACAAAAAGCAACGTATGGGCGATACACAACCACACCGTGTGAGATTTAAAAACTTACTCAAAAATTAGTTATGGAATTCTAATTTATTATGCTCCAAATCCTTTGGCAGTGGGGCAATGGCTATGCCTGATTTTTTAATAATTTTATGAATCTCTTTTACATGATGATGAGGTTTGCTAAATACATCGATGCACAAGTCATGTTGAGTATTATATTGGATGAGGTTTCCTTGGTTATCAATTAAACTGGCAAAATCACCTTTATGAATGTCGATATCAAACTGCTTAAAAATCAGTTTTTGTAAATCGTTAAGTTCGGTAATGTTATTGTATTTAATGCAATACATCACTGCAATAAGTTTTTTATCTAAAAAATGATAGACGATAGACGCTTTATAACCATAAAATCGCTTTTTGTAATGTGCAGTTTCATGCACTGCTTTACCATATCTGCAATGAGTAATAAATAATGGCGTGTTGTAAAATGCTAAAATTTGAAAGATGCTTTTGTTAAGAAGATGTTTCCTGTCTGCTTCAACTATATTATCTAGCTCTACAGAAATGGCAGTTTTCAGAGTATGATATAAACTTTGCAGATTTTCATCAGACTTAACATACTTAATAGTTTCCTTTATAGAGAAATTCCACTTGTTCAAAAATCTTGCTTTTATATAGCTAATTATTTCATTCATTTCATATTCTGCTATTTCATCGCAATGTAAGATAGGATTTACAATAATTTAATGAACATTCTATATGCATTGTAATAAACATTAAATTTTTACATAAAATACTGATAACATGAATAATATTTTTAATTATAATGTCAAAAATGACCTTCATTTATGTCTTTAACTGAATTGCAGCCGACTCACCAACATGCATTCCTATAGCCACACCCATTCCATTCAGCCTACCGGCTATAATCAAGTTATCAGACACTTTTTTAATTATAGGTTGCTTTTGCTTACCAAATGCCATTATACCAGACCAAGTGTGCTCAATTTCAAATGGTATATTGGGCAAAATAACCTCTTTTAAATATAGATTTAAAGAATCGGTAATAACGGAAGTATTACCAAAATCGGTGGTCTGCTCTCCATCAAAGTCTCGGTTTCTGCCGCCTCCGAATAATACCCTATTTTCGAAATTTCTAAAATAATAGTACCCTTCTTCAATACTAAATACTCCTTTGAATAATAAGTCAGGTATCGGTTTGGTGCAAATAATTTGTCCTCTTCCTGGAGAGATATCTTCTTGTGGAAACCAATGTTGTAAAAATGCGTTGGTACAAATTGCAACTTTTTTTGCGGAAAAAAGATGTGACGGTAATTGATGAATATTTGATTTACATTTAATATTTATCGAAGTTGCAGACTCTTGAATATCTGTTACCTCGGCACCAGTAATGATGGTAACGCCTAATGCAGAAACTTTACCAATTAAGGCCTTCATCATTTTGCCTGTATTTATTTGCCCCTCATATTTGTTGGCTATAAGCTGGGTTATATTGTCGAAACCAAATTCTTTAATTTTATGATTTACTACATCAAAAACTGGCTCTTTAAATATTGACCCCAACAATTTGTTCATGTGTTGAATTTCATCATCAGAAATTTTTGCTGAAAGATGTGTAATGAGTTCAAATCCACCGTTACATTGATAATCTATAATATTATCTCCTAACTCATTTCGTAGCTTATCAAGCCCTAGCTTTCGTTTCTCTATCAATTGCAAGAACAAATCCTCTCCCAATAATGATAAATCATATTGTTTCTCTGTGAAAGAACCAATGCAAGCAAAACCCGCATTTTTTGTACTGGCTCCACTTGGCAATAATCCACGTTCCAATACTGCTATTTTATCTGTTGGATTGGTTTTGGCAAGGTGTAATGCACATGACAATCCGGTTATTCCACTCCCAATTATGATTGTATCATAACGAAGAAATTCTGACTGCTCCCAAATACTAAACATATTAATATAGTTTACTTCTTTTAATCAAAAACTGTGTCAACACACTTGAAAAATCAGTTCCAACTTGTGCTTCAAAAAAATCTATTTTGTATTGTGCACACTTTATTTTGATCTCATGAATATAGGCTTGAATTCGTTTCTGGTATTCGACTTTAATTTGCGAAGGAATGATTTTTATTTTTTCACCTGACTCACTATCTGTAAATAGATATGGTCTGTTGCTATAGTCAAATGCCAACTCTCGATCACTATCAATTACATGAAATAAGATTACTTCATGCTTATTAAACTTAAGATGCTGCAATGCATCAAACAACTTGCCCTTATCATCTAGCGTATCAAACATGTCACTAAAAATAATAACCAAAGACCTCCTGTGTATTAACTCTGAAAGTTTATGTAATGAACTTGAGAGGTTGCTTTTTGCAATTTGCCCTTCTTGGCTTAACAGTAGTTTTTCAAGTTGCTGCATCACTAGTTTGTGATGAGCATTTTGAAGCTTTGGGGAAACATGAAAAGAAATATCATCACTAATCAAACTTAGCCCGGATGCATCTCGCTGCTTCCGCAACATATGTATGATACTTGCAGCTGCATATATTGAAAACCTGATTTTGCTCAATGAATCCTTAGGAAAATACATTGATGCAGAGGTATCAACAATAATTTGACACCTCAAGTTGGTTTCCTCTTCATATCTTTTCACAAATAACCTGTCTGTTCTGCCAAATAGTTTCCAATCAATATGCCGAGTTGATTCTCCTGTATTGTACAAACGATGCTCAGCAAACTCTACTGAAAATCCATAAAAAGGGCTTTTATGCATTCCTGTAATAAAACCTTCTACAACCTGGGTCGCTATCAACTCAAGTGGTGTATTCAATAATTGCTGCTCATTTAATATCTCCTTTTTACTCATACCAGTCAAAACTATTTAATTTTACTAAAGAGGCAATAAAACATTAAGTTTACATGAAAATAAGATTCAATTAATATTTGAATAACTACTTCGTAAAGTATAATTGATGTTAAATGGCTAAAAAGCAACTAATAAAAAAAGAACAAATAGAAAAGCTTATTACCTCTAAAGTAATAAAGCCCAAGGCTTTTTCATCACTAATAATGAAAACATTAAAGCTTGATCAAGTTAATCGAGTTTATGGTGTTGCTGCCGAAAAAGAGGGTGCTCCATTTGCAGATGCAGTTCTCAGAATGCTACATATTGATTATGATTATCCAGAGGATGATTTAAAAAATATCCCATTAGATGAGCCATTTATTGTTGTGGCAAATCATCCGTATGGCGGAATTGACGGATTAATCATGCTATCAATTTTATCAAAAAAAAGACCTGATTTTAAAATAATGGCCAACTATGTACTAAGCCAAATACCTGAATTGTCTGAGAATTTTATTTCTGTTAATCCCTTCGAAAATAAAAAAGGCTTAAGTATTTCAGGTATTAAAAAATCAATCAAAATGATTGCAGAAGGACACCCAATTGGTATTTTTCCGGCTGGTGAAGTCTCCGCATTTAAAATCAATACATTAAGCATCAGTGATAAAATGTGGAGTAGCGTAGTAGGTAAGATGATTTTAAAATCAAATGTAAAGGTTGTTCCTATGTACTTCTCTGGTAAAAATAGTTTATCCTTTAATATACTCGGACTTATTCACCCTTCCTTAAGAACGGCAAAATTACCTTCTGAATTATTTAACAAACAAAATGACAAAATATTGGTACGTATTGGGAAACCCGTATCCATAAAAACCATTCAAGATATCAAAGAGCCTGATCAACTACTCAGGTTCCTTCGTGCAAAAACGTATGCGTTAGGTTCTTCTCTTGATGTGACTAAGCACTTTAAAATTGGCGATTTGCTTCACCACAAAACTGCACCCGAACCAATCATTGATGTTACACCAACGGAATTGATGGCTGAGGAAATCAAACGTATTGAATCCAAATCATTATTATTTAAACACCATAATTTTGGTATTTATTTAACGGGCGCTAGATTTATTCCTAATATATTAAGGGAGATAAGTAGGCTACGTGAAATTACATTCAGAAGTGTAGGTGAAGGTACAAACAAAAGTTACGACTCCGATGAGTTTGACTTACACTACAAACATCTATTTATTTGGGATCATGAGGCGCAAAAACTCGTTGGATCCTATAGAATTGGCTTGGGCGATGTGCTATATAGAAGGTATAAAAAGAAGGGATTCTATTTAAATGAACTTTTTAAAATGAATAAAGAGTTCAGTCCTTACCTGAAAAGCTCACTAGAAATGGGCCGATCATTTATTGTAGCTGAATACCAAAAGAAGCCTTTGAGTTTAATGTTATTATGGAAGGGTGTACTTGAATTTTTAAAAAAAGAAAACAACCGTTACAAATACCTAATTGGCCCTGTTAGCATAAGTAACAATTTCTCGAAACTATCAAAAGACCTATTAGTTGATTACATTTATCACCATCATTATGATGAGAAATTGGCCACAATGGTTCAGCCTAGAAAAAAGTATACTTTTCAAGCTAAAGGAGAAGCTGGCAAATTGCTCAAAATGCAACCTGAAGACATGAAGATGCTTGATGATATTATTTCAGATATTGAAATATCTGGAATGAAAATGCCTGTATTATTAAAAAAGTATTTAAAGCAAAATGCAAAAATTATTGCATTTAATATCGACCCAAAATTTAATAATTCTTTGGATGGTTTTTTAATTATGGACTTTAGCAAAGTGCCTACAGAAACTATTGATTTACTGAACTAGTTTAACCTATAAAGTTCAGCCATTAATTTGGGCAATACTTCTTTATTAAATTTCTCCAAACCCTGTTTATAAGCATCCATACCTGCTTGCTCAGAAGTAGTATGGTATCCTTTAATATCAGAGATGCCGTCTTTATACACACTGCTCTTTAAGTTCATATCATAAAGCACAATTGATACACTGAGATTTGCTGTTTGCATATTTCCCCAAATTGCTTGAGCCTTTTCAGTATTTGCAGTTAGTGTTAATGTGTAATCTGCTTGCTCCCGAGTAGATACAAAAACGCAACCATTTTCATTTAGCGTTCTTCTTATCAATGTTTCTATTGGGGCATTTGACATTTTCCCTGAGTAGTTTTGCTCATTGGCATCTATATAAATATTTAGCGGAGTAACCTGTATTCTTATCAAATGGCTGTTTACATCCATTCGTCTCAATATGTTTTTAAGAATATCGTTGAGGCTATCCACTTGCATGATTGATTTTATATCGGGTACAATTTTTACTGTCTGCACCGGATCGCGAGACATAATACTTAGGATATTTAAATCTGCATTTCCACTTTCATTTGTCGGAACTGCAGCTCCTCCTCTTACTTTTCCAGATTCGCTTTGAAAAATTAATGGCACATAAGCCAATGGTAGTTTACTGCTTGCGTCAAATGCCAAAGCTTTAATTGGATTTGCTACGGGTTTACCTACTTTACCTGAAATTTGTTTAACAGGTGATTCTACCTTTAATTGTATCAATTGCTTTTGAACGGATGATAAAACTTCGCTTATCAATGATACATTTCTACCACCTATATTTACCTCAATATTCTCATTAAGGTAATCTTGCACAGCAGCTAAAGACCTAATCTTGAGTCGAAGAATTTGCATATAATCATTAATTGCATTTAATTGAAGAGTTTGCTTATAGAAATTTTCGGCCCGATCGATTGCAGCCATCATTTTTCTTCGCTTTATTTCTTCATACTTTTCTTTTGACAAACGATAATATACAAAATAGGTAGTTTGGTCCTCCCAACTATCAACTACTTCGAAACCTTCAATAGTATTGAGTGCTGCAAGTCTTGTTTCCGACTCAAATTTTTGTCTAAATTCATTATTATCTTGAAATTGGCTTAGCAGTGATTGGGTATTCACGGTCACTTTAATTTCTGAAACAAGATCATTAATGGCATTTTTTTTACCTACACTTTGATAATCTGCCCCAACGTTTTTGTTCACAATTCCTATTCCAATATAATAGTTATTGTCAATAGGCCTAGTGCTTGTCCATTGAGGCTTACTTCTGCTTACCTCAGTAGTTTGCTTTTTGGTTTTACAAGCAGATACACTGAGAAGGGAAACTAATAATATGAATACGGAAAGCCTCATTGATGATTTATTGTGAAATGAATTTAAGCAAGGCTCAATTGAGCCTTGCTTAGGTAAAATTAATTGCCGCGTTCTTTTGCAAGTTTCTCCATTTCGGAGTTAAAAATCTCTTCAAACTTTTTCTTATCGTAGTCTTGTTGCAATTTCTGATTTGCACCAATACCCTTATCTATACCATTTAAAATTGATTGTTTGTTGGCTTCGATAGCAACCCAGTAAGTAAATGAGTTATTAGTTTCTTTTAGAATTTTCTCTCCTAATACTCTTACATCAACCAATTCTTGATTTGTAACTTCTCTGGCAATCTCTTCAAACTTATTTGAAAATTCTTGGGTATTTCCAATTTGACGCTGATTGGTATACTGCTCAGTTACTCGCTTCACTGTTGATTGAATTAAACCTGCCATTTCAGCTTTTGCATTTTGCATGGCTATTTTCTTAGCTGTCATCATATCAATGCTATTGCCTGATGCTTTAGCCCTAAAATATTCTTTATCGCTTTGAAACTCTTTTGTACTAAACGGAACAGTTATTTCTTTAGCTCCTGTTTCTTTTTCGATGGGTGTACCCTTTTTAGATTTACAAGATGATACGCTTGCTACTGCCAAAACCATAAACGCTATGGCTATGGTAATTTGTGTTTTTGTGGTTTTCATGATTTTGAATTTATATGTTGATGTCTGTTTAACAAATCAAATGCCAAATTAATATTTCTTTAGAAAATTTATTGTGTAATCGTATCCGGCTTGATATATTTCTTTTGACGATGAGGATTTAAACAAGTTGAATTTCATAAGGTTAGGTGGCTCTAAATACCAATCGCAGCGTTCAATATTATTTTTTACGTTTGCCCTAATGGCCAAGTGTATAATCCTATCTATGTAGCCTCTAATATTTAATATTCGATTGATTTCATTAAAACTATTCACATTTACTCCAATAATGAACTCTGTATTATCAATTAGTGGTTCAACAGGTAAATTATTCATAAGACCACCATCAACATACAACTCATTATTGATAGAGTATGGTTTAAATATCAGCGGTATGGCCGAGGATGCCATAACAGCCTGAATGATGGGTCCTGAAGAAAAATAATCAGTTCTTGATTTGATAAAATTGGTGGCTGAAATATAAACGGGGATATTTAAATCTTCGATGTTTTTGTGTCGCAGATGCTTTTCCATCAGTCGTTGTATACCAGTAGCTTTTAAGAATCCGAGGTTGGGTTCTCTAAAAGAGACAGCTCTATATAATTTTAGTTTGGAGAATATTTCCAAAATTTCATCAGGAGTAAAGCCATCTGCAATGAATACAGCTATCAATGCCCCAGCACTAACGGCTGAAATTGCATCTGGCTGTATACCTTTTTCCTGCAATGCTTTTAATACGCCTAAATGAGCAAAACCCCTCGCCCCGCCTCCCGAAAGCACTAATCCATATTTTAAGGGTTTATCCATTCGTGGTAAAAATAGTAAATATTACTCGGTTTGTACATTTAGTTTAAACATCATGATTTGCCTGTCATCGCTGCAAGTGACAAACGTATTGTTATTTACCCAAATTGCCTTGTTAATGGAATTAATATGTGCATCATTTCTAACCTTATCAATCACTTTCAATAATTGTATTGTCTCGGTTTCCCATACTTTTATTGTTTTATCCATACTAACAGTTAGAAAAAATGTACCATCGGGACTAAAAACAATAGAATTAATATGAAGTGTGTGAGCAGGAATATCAAGCTCCATCTCAAATCCTAAGATTCTATTCCAACTGCGCAACATCACATCTCTTCCTCCCGAAAGCAAAAAGTCTCCTTTAGGTGCGTATGCCAATGCAAATACAGAATTATTATGCGCATCTATTGTTTTTAGTAATTCCAATTGAGTGGTGGCAATTCTGATTTTATGATCGCTGTATCCAATTGCTATTTCATCTAATGTTGGGTGAAATGATAGAACCCGTGAACTTTTATCTGTCCATTGTTTGGCATTTTGTAATTTAAGTGTTTCAATATCCCAAACACATACACGTCCATCTCCTCCTGAGGTGAAAATATTTTCATTGTATATTTTTATATCATAAAGTCCATTTGAATGTGCTTCGATGTTTCTAATCTCTTTCATCGTTTTCAAATCTACCACATGTAAATTGCCTGATGCGCTCCCACAAAAAAGCAGCTGCCTTTCTGTATCAAGCTTTAATGAGTATACTGGCCTCTGTACTTGTACAATTAATTTGCCATCTGCTTTGGTTTCATAATTCCATTCCACTACATATCCTTCATCACCTCCGCTGTAAAAGCAATTTTTATTCACGCTTGTTTCAAGTGAAAATATTGCACCTTTGTGTCCTGAGAAATGTGCCAATTTTTCTATTTGTATCGTATACATTATGCCTATAATAATTAATCAGCAAATAAATGAAGATGTCAGACTAATTGTGTGGCATATCACAGAAAACATTCCACAATTACAAGAACTTGTCAACCCATACGTAACCGACCTGTCAAGGCCTAAAACCGAAAACTTGCATTGGCTTAGTAGCAGAGCCTGCATCGCAGCCTTTTTTTGCAGCCCTTTTACCGTAAATAAAGATCATGCCAATAAGCCTAATTTATTATTAAATGGGCAATCGTATCATCTTTCCATTAGCCATTCATTTCAATATGCTGCAGTTATTTTTAGTAAACACATGGAAGTGGGTATTGATATTGAAAAAATCGATGAGCGCATTGATAGGGTAAAAAATAAATTTTGTAATGAAACCGAACTAAAATGGGCTGACACTGATATCACGAAGTTGGCAATCATCTGGTCATCTAAAGAAACCCTTTACAAATTTTATGGAAAAAAAGAGGTTGACTTTAAAAAACAACTGCTAATTACACCACTAGATGATAATTCAGTTATGGGAAAAATTGAAACCGCTGATTTCTTTTTGATAAACAAAATACATATTCAGCGATTAGGTGAATATATCATAACATACACATTAAAGTAGCCGATTAATGCTGTTACCGATTTTTTTCTAAGTACACTTCTTTCAACTTCCCATCAAGCGGACTAAATTCAAACCGCACATACATCAATGCATCTTCGTTTTTATTGTACAAACCCATTGTTTGCACATACCCATTATTGGTTTCTGCTGCCTTTTTAATTTTTATATTCTTATCCAAGATCACATATTTACGCATCAGCGCATTCAAGTCTGCAAGGTTTACTTCAGTTTCTAAAGTGTCATAGCTAAACAATACATTTGAATTTACCAACTTGGTGTAATCATAGTTTGACATTGCTTCCATTAACTCTGCTTCTTTGGTAAACGAACCGTACATTGTTTGTGCAAAACCAATTACTGATGTGAAAGTAAAAAGTAATATAAAAATACACTTGTGTTTCATGTGAGCAAAAGTAAAGTAATATATAAAATGGTTATTTTTTGATTTTTAGACTTATCTAAATTTATTTTTTGATTTATCTAACAATAAATATATTTGCCGACAAATTATGCAGCGCTTATTCTTTATACTTCATATTCTCTTGTTTTCATTTTCTGTTTTCGCACAAAAAAGCGATACTGCAAGTAAAGAAAACAGCCACCAAATAGATGAAGTGGTAATAAGTGGTACGCTTCAAGAAATTAGAAAGTCGCAATCGGCCACACCAATTGAAATTTTCAATAACAGTTTCTTTAAAAAAAATCCTACTCCCAGTTTGTATGAATCAATGCAAATGGTAAATGGAGTTGTCCCTGTCATAAGCTGCAATGTATGTAATACAGGAAGCATTAGTATAAATGGGCTTGACGGGCCTTATACAATGGTTGTTATTGATGGCATGCCCATTGTGAGTGCGTTGTCTACTGTATATGGATTAATGGGAATTCCAAATAGTATGATTGATCGGATTGAGGTAATCAAAGGTTCTGCATCTACCATTTATGGTTCTGATGCTTTAGCGGGTGTTATCAATATTATTACAGTAAAGCCAGAAAAAGCACCCAAACTTTCTATAGACTTAATGGCCACAGGCTATCAAGAATTTCAGGGTGATATCGGCACCACTTTTAGTTTTGGCAAATCAACATCCATGCTAGGCATCAATTACTATCAGATGCAACATAAGTGGGATGAAAACGGAGACAATTTTACTGATATCGCATTGGTTAATCGTTTTTCCATTTTCAATTCGTGGAGTTTTAAACGCAAAAACAAGCTTTCAAATAAAATGGCATTTAGGTTCTTAAATGAAAACAGGAATGGCGGAGAAATGCAATGGAATAATAACTACAAAGGCAGCGATCTTATTTATGGAGAAACTATTCAAACCAATCGTGCGGAGTGGATAGGCAATTATGATTTTGCAAAATTATCAAACACACGCTTGATGTATTCTTACAATCTTCACCAACAAAAATCTTATTATGGCACAACAAGATATGATGCATTGCAGCACACCGCATTTGCACAATTGGTGTGGAACAAAAGTATAGCGAAAGTAGATTGGCTAGCAGGTATCACCCAACGATATACCTATTATGATGACAACACACCTGCTACAATGACCATGAACAATAACAAACCGTCAAACCAATATATACCTGGCGTATTTGCACAAGCCACATGGAATCCCAATATCAAAAATAGTTTATTGGCAGGCTTAAGGTTGGATTATTTTAACTTGCATGGAGTAATTCCATCACCAAGAGTTGCTTATAAATATTTAATTACAGAAAATAAAACTATTCGTTTTTCTGGTGGAACTGGGTTTAGGGTAGTAAATTTATTTACAGAGGAACATGCAGCATTAACAGGTGCAAGAAGTGTGGTCATCACTGAATCTTTAAATCCTGAACAATCATACAGCGGAAATATAAACTACACGCAATATATTCCTATTGCTAAAGGTTATTTGAATGTGGATGCTAGCATATTTTATACTTATTTTACTAATAAAATTCTCGCTGACTATGATACCGATCCCAACCAAATCATATACGATAATCTTGATGGAAATGCTATTTCCAGAGGAATCAGTTTGTCACTAGATTATACCTACAGCAAGAATTTAAAAATAAATATCGGAGGAAGCATCATTGATGCAACACAAACAAATGCCAAAGTAACCGAGGATTTATATTATGCACCAAAATGGATGGGTACTTTTCAAGTAACATATATCAATATCAAATATGATTTCACTATAGACTACACCGGACAAGTATATGGACCAATGAGATTGCCAATACTACCAAATGATTACCGACCTGAATATTCCCCTGTTTACACCCTTCAAAACGTCCAATTCTCAAAAAGCTTTCATAATGGATTGGGTTTGTATGCCGGCATCAAAAACATATTTAACTTCATGCCCATTAGCCCTATTATGCGACCACAAGACCCTTTCGATAGGCAGGCAAATGATGTGATAAATAATCCTTTGGGCTATACTTTTGATGCAGCATACAATTATGCACCACTCATGGGCATACGCGGTTTTGTTGGCATTCGCTATATGCTCAAATAACTTATGACGATTTTCCAAAAGTCATGTATTCGCCAAGCCACTTCATAGGTTTGAATTTTGTTTCAACCTCTAAACCAAACTTTTGAATCGAGTGTTTTTTTATATGCTCAATTGCTTCCTCAATAGAATCAGTTATTAATAGGTATTCTTTTATTTCTGATTCAGATACGGTTTTATTTTCAACCATATCTTTTACTAATTCAATTAAATTTTTCCAATAGTCTTTTCCAAATAGTACTACAGGAAATTCTTGAATTTTTCCCGTTTGAATAAGGGTAAGTGCTTCAAACATTTCATCCATAGTACCCCATCCTCCCGGCATAATAACAAATGCATATGAATATTTTATCAGCAATGTTTTTCTTACAAAAAAGTATTTAAATTCTACTTCTTTGTGCACATAAGGATTAACACTTTGCTCATGCGGTAAGATGATATTACACCCCACCGATCGACCACCTGACTCGAAAGCTCCACGATTTGCCGCTTCCATGATTCCGGGGCCTCCTCCTGTCATTACCGTGAAACCCAGTTTACCAATTTCGGCTCCTAGTTTTCTTGCTTGGTTGTAATATGGATGATCCTCACCAAATCGGGCACTTCCAAAAACAGTTACACAAGGGCCAATAAAATGTAATTTTCTGAATCCCCTAATAAATTCTCGCCATACTTTTAATGTAAATAAAAACTCTCTTGTCCTTGATCTTGGTCCTTCCAAAAATCGTTTCTCTGAATTGGCTGTTTCATCAATATTTTTTTTCATGCAATTGATTTTAGTATGCAATCAAATAAACAAAAAAAGCCCGATATATGATATCGGGCTTTTCAACATGATACTGTAAAATTTATAAATTTCCTCTGTTTTCTTGCTCACGCTCCAAGGCTTCAAACAAAGCCTTAAAGTTTCCTTTGCCAAAACTCTTGG
>JBIINH010000003.1:0-40239 GCA_044337585.1 Bacteroidia bacterium | reverse complement strand
TTATTTCAAAAGGCATTTTGAAGTCTTTGGTTTGTAGTCCTACCATTTCTAGTACTTCTTCAATACGGCTTTTCATTTCCGCTTCGGACTTCCATCCGGTAGCTTGCAAAACAAAACGAAGGTTTTCATAAACTGAACGGTCAGTTAATAACTGAAAGTCTTGGAAAACGATACCTAATTTTCGCCTTAGAAATGGCACATCCGTAGTTTTTAATTTTAACAAATCAAAGCCAGCAATCGTGCCTCCACCATGGTCTAGTTTCAGTTCGCCATACATGGTTTTTAATAAACTGGATTTTCCACTTCCTGTTTGGCCAATTAAGTACCAAAATTCTCCCTTACGTATTTCAATGTCAACATCTGATAAAATCAGGTTATTGGCTTGATATACTTGCGCGTCTTTTAATTGTATGATTAATTCGTTTTCCACTTTTTATTTATTTCAATTCAAATTTCTGCATCTTCCCAAACGGTATTTCATTTACCAAAATTAAGATTTGTTCGTTTAAATGACCTAAACCGCATTTTTCTAAAGCTCTTTCCGGCCTATCGGTACGGAAATAGGCAATAAGCGTAAAATTATCGTCACGCAATTGGACATAATCTGGAATTTTGGCTTTACCTTTAATTTTTATAATATACAATGTGTAAAATTTAATGGATTTGTAATACAAATAAATGTAATATTGCACAGCAAATTAAAACAAAGTATGATACGCAACAAACTAAAATTATTAGCATCTGTAATGTTGGGCGTTGTTCTTATAAACTCATGTGGTGTAAAAAACAACATGGCGAATAATAACTACACCGTAACACCTAATCCATTAGAGTTGAAAGGTGACTCAATAGAAATTACAATTTCAGCCAATGTACCACCAAAATCAGTTAACCCGGCTGCGATTATTAAATTTCAACCCGTATTGAAATCTGTAAATGGTGATTTACAGCTGAAAGAAATGATATTGGGTGGTGAGAAAGTTACAGAATCTGTTGATGTAAAATTAAATTCAAAAACCGGTGGAAAAGTAACGTACACCGAAAAGATTGCATACACACCAGATTTAAAACGAACCACTATGTACCCAAGCTTTGCGGTAAAAGTTAAAGGGGCATTTCAAAATGTGGAACTAGGTGCTGATGTAAAACCATTAGCAGAAGGAACAAATATTACTCCTTTATTGGTAAGCAACATGGGCAGTGGTATGCAATATGATAAAACACCATATGTTGCTACCCCAGGCACAAAAAATATTAATATCTATTTCCCAATTAACGTAGATAAATTTAATGCTAATTTTAGCATGAAGGGGTTATTTACCAACAAACAACAAATTGATTCGCTTAAAAAAGTATTAAAAACCAGCAAAGATTGGCAAGTTAATGGTATCAATATCAATGCGTTTGCTTCTCCTGATGGTGAATTGAGACGTAATGAAGGATTATCAAAAGGTCGCTCAAACTCAACATTCAACTACTTCAAAAAAGAATTGAAGAAACTTGGTTTCACAGAAGCAAATGATGAAAACTTTAAAATGGGATACACCTTATCAGAAGATTGGGCAGGGTTTGCAAAGCTGGTAGAAGCAAGCAATGCAACTGAGAAAAATGATGTTCTAAATATCATTAATAACAAAAGTATTTCCGATGAAGAACGTGAAGCTCAAATCAAAAGAAGTTTCCCTAAATTTTGGGAAATGTCAAAAACTAAATTGCTTCCTACTCTTCGCAGATCAGAATTACAGGTAATGGGGCAAACTCCTTTGAAGAGTGATGATGAATTGAAAGCCAATTTGGCTACATTAGATATTTTGAGCGATACTGAATTATTACAACTAGGCAAAATCACTACAGACTTGAACCAAAAGCAGTCGGTATATACAAAATTGGTAGAGAAATATCCCAACGATTGGAGAGGATACAATAACCTTGGTTCTACTCAATTTGCTTTGGGTAATTCGGCATCAGGAAAGTCAAACATCGCAAAAGCCAATGAACTTTCACCTGAAAACGGAATTATTTTGGTAAATATGGCTAATGTAGCACGTATGGAAGGTGATTATAAAAAGGCTGCTGAATTATACAAGCAAGCAACCGGTAAAGGTGGCGATGCCAGCTATGGGATGGGTGTACTTGCAATTAAAACAGGAAACTATGCTGATGCTATAGCAAATTTCAATAAGTCAGGTGTTAAAGATTTTAATTTGGCATTAGCTCAATTACTCAGCGGAGATGCAAATGCAGCTAAAGCTACTATTGACAACATGAACCCAGAGTCACTAACTTGGAATTGCTATTATTTACGTGCAATTATTGGTGCTCGTACCAATAATCAAGATTTAATGACTACTAACCTTACACGTGCAGTGCAATTAAGTGCAGATGCGCGCACTATGGCTAAGGATGATGTGGAGTTTATCAAGTTCTGGGCTAATCCAGTGTTTCAATCTGCAATTCGCTAATAGCCAATTAAATAATATTAAAAGTATACAGCCGGCCTAGTGTCGGCTGTATTGTTTTTATACGGTTGTATTTTAAATTGGATATGCTACATTTGCACACCTCAAATTTTTGCTTTATCTGAGGCATAATATACACTTACAGGAAAATATATACGATGAAACTATCCCAATTTAAATTCAACTTTGCAGACAGCCTAATTGCCAAACACCCTACTGATGTTCGCCACGATGCTAAAATGATGGTGTTACACAGAGATACCAAGAAAATAGAACACAGAAAATTTAATGATATTCTTGAGTATTTTAATGAGGACGATGTTTTTGTAATCAATAATACCAAAGTTTTTCCAGCACGTTTGTATGGCAGTAAGGAAAAAACAGGAGCCCAAATTGAGGTATTCTTATTGCGTGAATTGAATAAGGAAATGAAACTTTGGGATGTGCTTGTTGACCCTGCTCGAAAAATTCGAGTGGGAAACAAATTGTATTTTGGAAATGATGACCTAGTTGCCGAAGTGGTTGACAATACAACATCTAGGGGAAGAACAATCAGGTTTTTATTTGATGGCAGTGACGAAGAACTTTGGAAATTAATAGATAAACTAGGAGAGATGCCTATTCCAAAATATATGGGAAGGGCCGTTGAAAAAGCAGATAGAGAAAGATTTCAAACCATATTTGCTACCAGAATTGGAGCAGTCTCACCTCCAACTGCTGGCTTGCACTTTACAAAGGAATTGATGATGCGTCTTGAAATTAAAGGTGCGCATTTTACAGAAATGACTTTGCATAATGGCTTAGGTACTTTCCGTGCGGTAGAAGTAGAAGATCTTACCAAGCACAAAATGGATTCGGAATTTTATGAAATACCTGAACATACTGCAAAAATCGTAAACAAAGCATTGGACAACAAAAAGCGGGTTATTGCAGTAGGGTCATCTGTTGTGAGAGGATTGGAATCATCTGTATCGTCACTTGGTAGACTTAATGTTGGTAGTGGATGGACTGATAAATTTATTTTCCCGTTTTATGATTTTTCTATTCCAAATGCGATTATTACTAATTTCCATACCCCTGAATCAACATTAATGATGATGAGTGCAGCTTTTGCAGATTATGATTTCTTAGTAGAAGCGTATCAAGAAGCCATTAAAAAGAAATATCGTTTCTTGGCATATGGTGATGCGATGTTGATTTTATAAATTTTTCATTCACAAAAAAATCCCGCTTGTAGAACTACAAGCGGGATTTTTTTGTTTATAAAGCAGATAGATTAATAATCCATACCACCCATACCAGGCATACCACCCGGCATTGCAGGAGCTTTTTCTTCTTTTTCTTCAACCAAAGCACACTCCGTTGTTAAAATCATTGCAGCTGCAGATGCTGCATTTTGCAATGCAATACGAGAAACTTTGGTTGGATCAATAACACCAGCAGCAATTAGATTTTCATACACTTCTGTACGTGCATTATATCCAAAATCTGCTTTTCCTTCGCGAACTTTATTTACCACTACAGAGCCTTCGCCACCGGCATTGGCTACAATTTGACGCAATGGTTCTTCTATCGCTCTGCGAATAATCTGGATGCCGGTATTTTCATCTTCATTAGCACCTTTAAGTTTTTCCAAAGATTCAATTGCTCGAATATAAGCAACGCCACCACCAGCTACTATACCTTCTTCTACAGCTGCTCGGGTTGCATGTAAAGCGTCATCTACACGGTCTTTTTTCTCTTTCATTTCTACTTCAGTAGCAGCACCAATGTACAACACAGCTACACCACCGGCTAGCTTAGCAAGACGTTCCTGCAATTTTTCACGATCGTAATCAGAAGTTGTATTTTCCATTTGTGCTTTGATTTGCGCAACACGGGCAACGATATCTTCTTTTTTTCCAGCACCATTTATTACAGTAGTATTGTCTTTATCGATAGAGATTTTCTCTGCTTTACCAAGGTACGTTAAATCAGCGTTCTCTAATTTAAATCCTCTCTCTTCGCTAATAACTGTTCCTCCTGTTAGGATGGCAATATCTTCAAGCATTGCTTTTCTGCGATCACCGAAACCTGGGGCTTTTACAGCAGCTATTTTTAAAGAGCCACGTATTTTATTTACTACCAATGTAGCTAAAGCTTCGCCTTCTACATCTTCAGCAATAATTAATAGTGGCTTGCCGGTTTGCACAACTTGCTCAAGAATTGGCAACAACTCTTTCATATTACTTACTTTTTTATCGTAAATCAAAATGAACGGTTGGTCAAGTTCAGCTTCCATCTTATCTGCATTGGTTACAAAATATGGAGAAAGATACCCGCGGTCAAATTGCATACCTTCCACAGTTTTTACTTCAGTTTCTGTACCTTTTGCTTCTTCAACCGTAATGACACCTTCTTTTCCAACTTTGGCCATTGCATCAGCAATCAATGTTCCAATTACTTCATCATTATTGGCCGAGATTGAGGCAACTTGTTGAATTTTTTTGTTGTCGTTGCCTACCACCTGAGATTGTTTTTTCAAGCTTTCCACAACACTTTCTACTGCTTTATCAATCCCACGTTTCAAATCCATTGGATTGGCACCAGCAGCTACGTTTTTTAAACCAACTGTAACGATTGCTTGAGCAAGAACTGTTGCGGTTGTTGTACCATCACCAGCTTGATCAGCTGTTTTTGATGCTACTTCTTTCACCATTTGCGCGCCCATGTTCTCAATTGCATCTTTTAATTCGATTTCTTTTGCAACAGTTACTCCATCTTTGGTAACAATCGGTGATCCGAATTTTTTGTCAATTACCACATTGCGACCTTTTGGACCTAGCGTTACCTTAACTGCATTAGCTAAAGCATCTACACCGCGTTTCAGACCATCGCGTGCATCTACATTATATTGAATTCTTTTTGCCATTGTTTTTATTTGATTAGTTTGATTAAAAATTAAATGATTGCGAAAATATCAGACTCGCGCATGATGAGGTATTCTTTACCTTCAATATTGATTTCTGTACCGGCATATTTGCCATATAGTACGGTATCTCCTGCTTTTACGGTCATTGGTTCATCTTTTTTACCATCACCTGCAGCTATGACTTTTCCTCTTTGAGGCTTCTCTTTTGCGGTGTCGGGAATAATTATTCCGCCAACTGTTTTTTCTTCTGCTGGAGCTGGTTCTACCAGAACTCTGTCTGCCAACGGTTTAAGTGATACTGACATATGTTTTTTGATTATTTGTATTAATTAGACATATTTAATTGTCAGAAAGTGTGCCAAGCCACATTCTTGTCAATTTTGTCAGTACTTTACAGATATTTGGCTGTCATTTTGTATTTATTACTGACAAACTATAAATTTATAACAATAAGCAACTGAAATTTAATTTCATTTGACTTAGCAATAGTGAAATACACCGAAGCAGATATTATTAAGGGATGCATAAAAGGAGAGAGAAGTTGCCAAAAATCTCTCTATGAGCATTTTGCATCAAAAATGCTCGGTGTGTGCATGCGCTATGCTAAAGATAAAAGTGAAGCAGAAGATATGCTACAAGAGGGATTCCTTAAGGTTTTTCTTAATATAAATAAATTTAAGAACGAAGGTAGCTTTGAAGGATGGGTTCGCAGAATAATGATTTTCACAGCCATCAATGTTTATAAATACAGGCTACGAAAATACAAGGAGGATTTTGATCACGAAGAACATGACGCTCCTTATAATGATGGTATAATTGATAAAATATCGGCAAAAGAAATTATGATGCTTATGCATCAGATGCCTGAAGGCTATAAAGTTATATTTAATTTGTATGCCGTTGAAGGTTATACTCATAAAGAAATTGCTAAAATGCTTGGTATAGCTGAAGGAACTTCTAAATCGCAATATTCAAGAGCACGCCAATTCTTGCAACAAGCATTGGCTAAACATTACCAAATATTAAATGAACCCTTTCAGGAACCGTAAACATATAGAAAATAAGATCAAGCAAAAGTTTGCTGACTTTGAAGTGAAGCCAGATGCCTCATTGTGGGAGCGTTTTGAAAAAAATATTCCTGAGGGTGATTTCGAAAATAAAGTAAAGTCGTTGCTGGATGAAGTAGAAGTGCACCCCTCAACTGAAATATGGCCAAATATTGAAACAGAATTAAATGATGAAAGAGGAATGCGTACATGGTGGAGGTATGCCACGTTAGTGATGTTGATTTTTGTATTGTTTGCTGCATTATTTTATACCAACACCCAAATAAAAGTAGCTAATGAAAAAATTGTTCAAGATGCTTTTCCTGATAAAGAAAGTATTGATAGAAGCACTAAGCCTTCTGGCAATCAAGTAAAAGAGTCACCAAGCCAGAAGCAAAGAATAAAAAACACCAACCAAATAAATACAGCAGATTATTCAACTCAAAAAAGTGAATTAGAAACTATTGTAAATAAAACTTCTAATAACAAGTCTCAACCCACAGTATACAATAAGCAAAAAATTTACAAATCCTCGCTTGCAGTAAATTCAAACCACACAGATAATAACAACTTAGTACCAAACAATAATATTGAAGACATTGGCAAAAATAGTTCACAGGAAATTTTTGCTGTTGATATATCCAATAAAGACAGCATATTGAAAAATGAAAATCCCTTTTTAAGTTCGATTAAATCAGATAAAGGAACTGACAAATTCGATAGTTTACCATTAATTGACTCTTTACCAAATACTGGCAGAACACTTGCTGCAAATGCCACGTCAAGCAATTTATCAGAGCCCGGAAAAGTGGATGAAGAAAGCGGACTTACCCGATTTTCAATTTCGATGGTAGCAGGTGTCAACTACTGTATGATGCGCTTAGAATCACCGGAAGTGGGGAGGTATCCGCTTGAAGAAAATACAGCTTTGCGAAGGGCAATCGAGCAACCTGAAATAGATTGGGCTTTTCAATTTTTGTTAAACTATGATTTGAATAAAAAATGGATGCTGTCGGCAGGATTTGGGCGCTTATTATTTAAGCAATCATTTTATTATAATATTACACTTCCCGAAAGTGCGCATTCACCAAATGAATCACAAGGGCAAATGCAAAACCCAGGGGATTCAATTGTAAGCGGAAATAGCTATATTTCCAATATCAGGTATTCGTGGACAGAAATACCGATTATGTTAACGTATAGATTTCCTACCAAACAAAAATTTTCTTTTCAGTTAAGTTCCGGAATTAGCTATGCTTTTTTATCAAATCTTGATGTGGCAATGGTTAATTATGATAATGTGGGAATACTAATGCTTACAGATAAGGAAAGTTTTCCGGGATTCAGAAATGAATTCTTTACCACCATTGCAATGGGATTGAATTACTCAGTAAATCAAAGTGTAGAACTTAGTTTGATACCACAGTGTAAAATAGGACTAAGGAATATGATTGAAAACCCGGATTGGGTAAAACAATATCCATATTTCGTAGGACTTCATTTCGGGTTGAGGAAGAAGTTTTAAATTATTTTTTACACTTCTCCTTCCCATTTCGCCACTACATAAGTAGCCAAGCAATTTCCCACCAAATTGATAGACGTGCGGCCCATGTCCATAATGGCATCAATGGCAAGGATGGCAAATGCTTTTTGCGGATCTAATCCTAAAGACTGAACTGTACCTACCAGAATGATAAAGGAAGCACCTCTAACACCGGCAACACCTTTGCTGGTGAGCATCAAAACCAAACACATTTGAATTTGCTGCCCAATAGTTAGATCAATTCCACTTACCTGCGCAATAAATACAGCTGCCAGTGAAAGATATAAAGTGGTGCCGTCCAAATTGAAACTATAACCGGTTGGCAAAACGAAGGAAACCACTTTTCTCGGAATACCCATCTTTTCCAAGTTTTCCATGGCTTTGGGTAATGCGGCTTCGGAACTTGCGGTAGCAAATGCAATAGATAATGGCTCGCTAATGTGCTGCATAAATTTTTTGAAAGGAAGCTTAACCAACAAGCCAATCGGAACAAGTATGATAACAACAAAAGCAATAAGTGCAACATATAGCGTGGCAACCAGTTTTAGTAGGTTTTGCAGTACTTCATAGCCCATTGTGGCAACAGCAAAAGCCATGGCTCCTCCTACTGCTAAAGGTGCAACAAACATGACCATATTGGTAAATTTAAACATCACATCTGCTAAAGACTCTACCCAAACAAGCATCTGTTTTTTTCGTTCCCCTCCAATTTGTGCCAATGCAATTCCAAACAGAATGCTAAAAATAACAATTTGAAGGATTTGATTTTCAGCAACTGCCTTGGCAATATTTTCAGGAAAAATATCAAGGATTACATGATGCGAATGCTTTTGTTCCAATAATGCTTCTGCGCGTTCAATTTGTGCTTCACCTGCTTGTATAGAAGTGCCGACACCTGCTTTAGATATATTTATAGCCAATAGTCCTATAAGTAAAGCCAATGTTGTAACAACTTCAAAATACAATATCGATTTCCAGCCCATTCTACCAACTTGTTTTAAACTTGCATGACCTGCTATACCAACAACCAATGTTGCAAATAGCAATGGAGCAATAATGGTTTTGATGAGTCGTAGAAAAATGTCGCTAAAGACTTTTAGTTCTTTGGCCGTTTCAGGAAAAAACTCAGCAACCTCCATTCCCAAAAACATGCACATTAAAATGGCTGCTGTTAGGGATTTTGATCTGATAATGTACACAGCAAGAATGCCTATGAAAATAAATCGGGAGGTATGTAAAAGGAATGAAGGTAATACGGCAATGCCCATCCAACCGGACAGATGTAGCAGTGAATCTAAAAAGAATGCTATGAGTGAAGCAATGATGAGGTTTCTGTTGTTTAACATACCCCAAACCTAAATAAAAAAACAGAATCAGTAACTATTTTGTGGCTATAGTATCTTTTTTTCTGAAGTCCAATGAAACAGAGTTTACACAATAACGCAATCCTGTTTTATCTTGAGGGCCGTCATTAAATACATGCCCAAGATGGCCACCGCACTTTGCGCACATAATTTCTATGCGTGTCATACCGAAGGTTTTATCAATTTTCTCTGTAATTTTTGTTTTGTCGAGTGCTTCGTAAAAACTTGGCCATCCGCAACCTGCATCAAATTTTGTGTCCGATTGAAATAATTCATTTCCACAAGCAGCACACAAATATACACCCGGTTCCCAATGGTTTTCAAATTTTCCGGTAAACGGACGCTCAGTACCCTTCATCCTAATTATCGCATACTGCTCAGGACTTAGTTTTTCTTTCCAGAATTCTTCGGGTTTATTTATTTCAAACTGTTCGTTTTGCATGGAGATGGTATTTTGGTTTGTTGTTGAATCTGTTATGGTATTGTTGGCTACCGGGTGTGTAGAGCAAGCATACATAACTGAAAAGGAAAGAATGATAAAAATGTTTTTCATTCGATTAAAACGATTGAGGAATGATTATGGTTCAGAAAATGGGTAATGATTATGTAATACTTTAGTTAATCGAGTAATCCAATGCAATAACTACACGAACTTTTTTGAAAACATCAGATGAAGAGTTGTCGTAATATCCACCTTCACCTACGCCACTGTTTAATGATGCATCCCTATCTTGTACGGTAAAATAACCTTGTTGAGCACGTTTTAACTTACCTAATTCTGCATTGCTTTCATTTGCAAATTCCTGTGCAGCTTGTCGTGCATTTTGAATGGCATCTTTGACCATTGCCGGCTTAATCTCGTTTAGCTTTGTAAACATGAATCTTAGTCCAGATGTGCGCCAATCATTTTTTGTAGATAAGACAACCCCAGCATTTAATAACTCATTGGTCATTCGACTAACTTCTTTTACCAAATCTACATTTGTAGATCTCACTTCAATACTTTCTTCTATTAGGTATCGGTATTTCGCAAAGCCACCCGAAGAGTTGTATTCGTCAGCTTGCTTGTCAATTACGTTTAAATCCTTAACGGTTATTTCATTGTTTTTGATTCCTTTGTTTATAAGGAATGCAACAACTTTCTGCCTAGCATTTTCAATTCCCATACTCCCAGCTTGAAGGTCGTTGTCTACAATACGTACCTTCATATTCCAAATAACCAAATCAGATTTAACATCTTTTTCAGAAAACCCCTTTACAGTTACTGTTCTATCATCTGTTTTGAAACTTTTAATAGAAGTACCAATAAACCATGAGCCAATTACTATTCCAATGGATAAGATTCCATAAGCATAGATATTGGTATTTTTCTGTTTTTGCATGATTGTTTAATATTCTCTATTAATATCCCATTGCTCCATATAATCGGCAACACGTCTTAAGAATGAGCCACCAAGCGAACCGTCAACTACACGGTGATCATAACTCATTGATAGGAACATAATGTGACGAATTGCAATTACATCACCCATTTCAGTTTCCAATACAGCAGGTTTTTTCTTTATTGAGCCTGTAGCCATAATTGCTACTTGAGGTTGATTGATAATGGGAGTTCCCATAACATTTCCAAAACCACCCACATTTGTAAGGGTGAATGTACCACCCGAAATTTCATCTGGAGAAAGTTTGTTGCCTCTTGCGCGGTTGGCCAAATCATTTACCGATTTTGTTAACCCAACTAGATTCATCATATCTGCATTTTTTATCACAGGAACAATAAGATTACCTGATGGAAGAGCAGCTGCCATTCCGATATTTATATTTTTCCGTTTAATGATATTTTGGCCATCAACAGAAATGTTAATCATCGGAAAGTCTTTTATTGCTTTCACCACACATTCTATAAATAGTGGAGTAAACGTAATTTTTTCATTCTCACGTTTTTCAAAATTCTTTTTCACTTTTTCTCTCCATACTACCATATTGGTTACATCTGCTTCAACAAAGGATGTTACGTGAGGAGATGTTGATTTACTCATCACCATATGATCAGCAATCAATTTGCGCATGCGATCCATCTCGATGATTTCATCACCGGGCATCAAGGAAATTTTAGATGCAGATGTAGGTTTTGATGCAGCTGGCGCTTCCGAAGTTGTATTAGTTACTGCTGGGGTTTGAGTTACAACAGGCGCAGTAATATTTGTAGTTGGGGTTTGTGTTCCTTTATTTTGAACGTAAGCCAAAATATCTTTTTTTGTTACACGACCTTCACTCCCGGTTCCAGGAATATTTTCTAATTCAGCCATGCTGATATTTTCTTCTTTGGCAATGTTTAATACCAAAGGAGAATAAAAACGAGAACCACCTGTTAATACCGGTTTGGTAGTCTCGATTGCAGTTTCAACTGTTTTAATAACTTCTGTTACTGCTTGCTTATGTTCAACTACAGGAGTTGATGCCGGAGTTGTGATAGCGGCTGCACCCTCCGTTTCAATGATGGCTATAACTGCGCCAACAGCTACCACATCATTTTCATTGAACAATTTCTTTTTTAAAATTCCTCCTTTGGGTGCAGGTACTTCGCTGTCTACTTTATCAGTAGCAATTTCCAATACGGTTTCATCCGCATTGATAACGTCACCTTCATTTTTTACCCAACGTATAATTGTTGCTTCTGCTATGCTCTCACCCATTTTGGGCATCACAAGTTGAAATTCTGCCATATCAATAAGTTCTTAATGAGGCAAATTTATGTTTTTGCATCACTTATGCCAATGGATTACAAAATTGTAAAGTGTTGTGAACACGTATATTATGAGATTTTTGAAAAATCGGCAGATCGGATATTCTCCTAGCGTAGCTCTTGATTTATAATTTAAAGGTTTGCTTTATTTTCTTCTAGGATAGTTTTTCGTAACATGTCTAATCCTTGAAGCGCTGTTCTTAAAATTGTTCTTTCGCGGTTATCTCCCATGTTGAACTGTTTGGCAAATGTTGTTGATGAACTACTAATGGCAATCCAAACTGTGCCTACGGGTTTTTCATTAGTTCCACCATCTGGTCCTGCAATGCCACTTGTTGCTATTCCATAATCGGTTTGCATTTTTAAACGAACTCCCTCTGCCATCTTTTTCACACATGCTTCGCTAACTGCACCAACTGAATTTAATATATCAGATGAAACACCCAGCTCCGCCATTTTTATTTTGTTGTCGTACGCAATAATACTGCCTTTATAATAGGATGAACTTCCTGGTACAGATGTAATAAGATGGGCTAGGTAACCTCCGGTACAACTTTCGGCAGTAGATAAACTTGTGTTGTTAGTTTTTAACAATTCACCAACGGCTTTTTGAAGGGAAGTGTCTTCTTCACCAAAAATGTATTCACCCGCATAATTATATAAATCGCTTATGATGCCATTCATTTCATTATTAAGTGAAGATAAGTCATCACTATATCCGCTTAATCGCAACCTGACTTGACCAACCGAAGGCAAGTATGCTAAATTGATATGCGCAGGAAGTTTGTCTTCCCAATCTTTTATTTTTTCAGCAAGAAATGATTCACCAATACTAGTTGTTTGAATGGTGCGGTGAATAATTGATGGCAATTTAAATGTTGATTTAATTTTAGAAGTACAATGTTCTTCAAAAATATTTTTCATTTCAAAGGGTACTCCCGGTAGACTGATAACCATTTTCCCATTTATCATAAATAACATTCCGGGCGCAGTTCCTGTACTGTTAAATAACACTTCACAATTTTCAGGAACCATTGCTTGAAATTTATTTGAGTCAATCATTGGTAATTTTCGCATGCGAAATATTTTAGTAACCCAATCCAATACTTCCTTATTCTCAATTAAGCTCGTATTAAAATATTCGCATAATGTTTGTTTAGTTACATCATCTTTTGTAGGTCCTAACCCACCAGTGGTGATGATGATATCTGCATATTGTTGTGCTTGGTTAAGTGCGTTGATGATATGCTCTTTTACATCGCCAACCGAACATCGATAGTTAACGCGAACGCCCATTTTACCTAACTCTTGGCCAAGCCAAGCACTATTTGTATCTGTAATTTGGCCAATTAAAATTTCGTCTCCGATAGTGATAATTGCTGCGTGAAATTTTGCTCCGATCATGATTCAAAATTACACCTTCATTTGGTTAAACATATTAAACATTTAAAAAGATTTTTAAGAGCTGGTGTATAAAAAAATATACTTAGATTTTCTGATAAACGATTTAAATTTTTGCGACTAAAATATTTGATGAAAGTGGTTAGTGTATTTTTCAATCTTTAATTTATTAGATAGTGAAACAGTGGAGATATTAGTAAAATCAATATGTTCAGCATGTCGATATTATTTCGAACGCGTATAAAAAATACATTTTGACGATCACTTAATTACATGATTTACATCAGTTATGAAATTATTTTATAGATAGAATGAAAAAAAAATGTTGATAGTGATTAGGCTGAACATATAGTTTTATCAATGCTTAGAGATAGGTTGGTGTAGTTATCAACAGAAACATGATGGAAATATTTTGAATTGATTTTGAGGAAGTACTTGAATTTTATCCTTAACAGTATAACTTTGTTTTCGTAATCAATCAAATAAATAAAAACATGGCAACTAAAAAAACAACCAAAAAAGCAGCTCCAACAAAATCGGCTGCTAAGAAAGCTGCTCCTAAAAAAGCTGCTGCAAAAAAAGCTGCTCCTAAGAAGGCTGCTGCTAAGAAAGCTGCTCCTAAGAAGGCTGCTGCTAAGAAAGCTGCTCCTAAGAAAGCTGCTGCTAAGAAAGCTGCTCCTAAGAAAGCTGCTGCTAAGAAGGCTGCTCCTAAAAAGAAATAATTTTAGGTTAAGTACTCTTTCAAACCAAAAGTCTCGTAACATAGTTATGAGACTTTTTTTATTTTTGGATCTTTAATCATGAAGAAATTAAAACCATTTATTTGCATCTTATTATATACATTTTTGATAATTGCACTTTTGCCAGCGTGTAAATCAAAAAAGGATTGTGCAAAATTTGATAACCCAGGAAAAGATTATAAAGCGAAGTATAACAAAAACGGATTGGTGAAGAAAAGAAGATAAATAATAGCTAACTAACAATTGAATTACCTTCTTCATTATATTATAGATCATAAAAAGAATTATAAACACTTTAATGTTGGCCTCATCCTGCCTGACATGTTTAAAGGAGCTCTTGCCAATTTCAAGAACTTAAATGCACATAATAATATAGTTCAAGAAATAAGTGAAGGCTGTTATCGGCACTTACTATCTGATAAGGCATTTCATACAAGTAATTTTTTTGAAGAACACACCCATATATTTAATCAGGCATTCATAAATAAAAAGTTCACAAATGCATTTCAACGTAAATGGTTTATCGCCCATATATGCTTCGAGTTAATGTTGGATAGGGCTATGGTTAAAACATTTCCAGAGTTGACCAACAATTTTTATGATGAGTTAAATGCTGTAGATGAAAATGAACTCAGGGCCTTCCTTGAAATAAATAATGGAAACCAAATAGATACATATATCAGCAGAATCAACCACTTCAGAGAGGTTCAGTATATTCGTTATTATACAGATAATAATAAGTTTATTTTCTCGTTAAATAAAATTATGGCTAGGGTAGGATTGCCAGAACTAAGTCAAATTGATGCTTTTGAACTTGAAAACATTTTGACAGAATTGGAATTTACCTATTTTGCCGATGGAGAAGAACTACTTAAATCGATAAAAAAAATATTCTAGATGAAGCTATTAAAGCTTATAATGCTATTATGTATTTCAGGAACTGTAAATGCACAGTTTTTAAAATATAGTAATGAATTTCTGTCTATAGGTGTTGGTGCACGTGCTGCTGGTATGGGTAATGCCGTTTTAGCAACAACAGATGACGCAACTGCAGCATACTGGAATCCCGCTGGATTGCTAAGTATTAGCAATAATATACAGGTAGCGTTGATGCACAACGAACAATTTGCAGGTATTGTGAAGCATGATTATGGAACAATCGCTTTTAAATTTGATGATAAAAGTGCACTTGCTGTGTCATTAATAAGGGTAGGGGTTGATGATATTCCCAATACCCTAAATTTATTTCAAAATGGGCAAATTGATTATTCACGTGTTCAAAGCTTTTCAGCAATTGACTATGCCTTTATTGGCTCCTATGCACGAAACCTAGGCATAAAGAATCTAAAGTTTGGTGCAAATGCAAAAATTATAAGGCGGGTTGTTGGAGATTTTGCAAATGCATGGGGCTTTGGTTTTGATATTGGCGCGCAGTATGAAATTAATAAATGGAAAATGGGTGCAATGCTTAGGGATGTAACTACTACATTCAATGTTTGGAGCTTCACTTTTTCTGAATCAGATAAGCAAGTACTATTACAAACCAACAATAAACTTCCTGAAAACTCTTTAGAACTTACTGCCCCAAGAATACAATTAGGTATAGCTAGGAAATGGGTATTTTTTAATGATAAATTCTCCGTATTGCCTGAGTTAAACGCTGACTTAACCTTTGATGGAAAACGGAATGTACTGGTAAAAAGTTCGGTAGTTAATCTTGATCCACGTATAGGTTTAGAATTGGGATATAGGGAAATGGTATTTCTACGTGGTGGCACAATGAATATTCAGCAACAGACAAGTATTTCAGGGGAAACGGCTTACACCATGATGCCAAGTGTAGGGGCAGGTATAAAAATTAACAACTTCTCAGTAGATTATGCTTTAGCAAATGCAGGGAGTAATTCTTCTCTACCATATTCAAATGTAATTTCAGTAAAATTGGGAATCAATAGACAGAATTAATCTGTTTATTTGCGCAATGAAATATTTATTTTCACTGCTTATTTTACCTTTTATTGTGTGTGCACAATCCCAAGAAAAAATGCAATTCGGAGTGGGTGCCCATCTCATTTACAGCTCAGCAATTAATTCATCTACTGATAATGTTAATGTACCTGGTAAACCCTATTCTTATTCATCATATAGTGATAGCATCAACGCTTATCAAGATGGAAGATTCACTTTAGGCCTGTCAGCTCAATTACATTATGCACTTAACAAAAAATGGAGTATCCAAACCGGCCTAACTTATCTTGATATTGGATTTGACCGTAAACAAAGTAGCATTAATTTTAAAGATAGTACTTACCCAGGAATGGGTACAGGGAGGATAGAAGAATTATCTGGATCAACAAAAAGCATTACGTATTCATACCGATTTCAATATTTACAAATTCCTTTATTGGTAAATTATATTGTATCACAAACACGTGATCTTAAGTTTACTCATCGAATTTCTGCTGGTTTTTCTGTAAATATTCTTCTCAACCATGATATCAAAGCAAAATTAGATGAGTTTGTTGTTGATGGAGAAGATGTGTTTAAATTTGACTCAACTGGATACTCTGCTAAAGGATTTGGATTTAATTTATTGTTTGGATACAAACTTGATATAAAAGGAGCCGATAAACAGATCTATTACATTCAACCAGTGCTCGGAATAAGCCCTATTTCTGTAACTACAGCCCCATTAAAATCAAATCCTATTTTCTTACAACTAAACATGGGTATGTTATTCTCACTAAAATAATGGTAACCAATTTTAATATCAGGGTTTATGGATTACTTGAATACAACAATCAATTGCTTTTGGTAAATGAGAAAGTTGGTGATTTTTCGTTTACTAAATTTCCAGGAGGTGGATTGGAACTTGGAGAAGGTGTTATAGATTGTTTGGTTAGAGAATTTAAGGAAGAAACGTACCTAGATATCATTCCATTATCCCATTTTTACACAACTGATTTCTTTCAGCAAAGTTATTTTAAACCAGGCGACCAAATTATTTCTATTTACTATTTGGTAAAAAGTCACACAGACTTAGGAAAGCTTGATATTTCAGAACGTGTAATTAATATCAATGGTAGAGAAGAATACCTCAATTTTAAATGGGTATCAAAAGCTGAATTAAATTTAGATATGCTAACATTTCCCATAGATAAACATGTAGCAAAACTTTATATAAATACATAAGAAAATGGAAATTTTAAAACCAATGCAAGGCACATTCCCTGATTATTTGAATAATTACATTAAACTCATTCCTGAAGGAAATATCATGGAGCTGATGTTAATAAAGCATTATGAAACAATAGATCTAATTACATCAGTTGATGAAGAAACACAGCATTATCGCTACGAAAAAGACAAATGGAACATAAAAGAAATTATACAACACTTGATTGATTGCGAACGAATATTTGCATACCGCGCACTCTGTATTGCTAGAGGAGAAAAACAATCTTTACCAGGATTTGATGAAAATACTTATGCCACCAATAGCCACGCAACACGAAGAAATATGAATGATTTGGCCAGAGAATTTTCTGTGTTACGGGCATCAAGTATTGAGTTGTTTAAATCATTTTCGAATAATGAGCTCGATCTTACAGGTTTAGCTAACGGCAAATTTGTGACAGTGCGTGCACTATTATTTGCCACACTTGGTCATGAAATACATCATATGAACATTATTGAGGAGCGTTACCTAAAGGACATGAAGTAATAAGTTAATTGTTCTTTTGTGTACTTATTTCGAGTATATTCAACAATGCACTTTTAAAGAATTTTGTCATATGGGTATCCTACAAGCGAGGTAAATCAATGTATAGATCTGTAAACATTACTTCCATTGCAATGAGTTCAGCATGTAAAGGATATCCTTTTTTAAATGTTCGAGTGCAGGAGCAATTGAATCACTATTTGTTCGGTCATTAAAATAAAGGGAACCCAATATAAAATGTTTAGAAGTATCTGTAATATAAAACTGAAAGTTTGTTGCAGTGCTGCCACTCAACTCATACATCATTCCCCTAAAATTATTTTTACCGATACTGCTTTCGTATATCTCGTCTGCTTTGATTGTATGTTTATAAACCATTGTACGTGCGTCTTCTGTCATTTGTATAAGCGCATCTCTATTGGCAACAGGCTTATAGCTTAAGTGTAGTGTTGCATTAAACGGAATGTAGTATAGGTTGTACCAACATTTTTCAGCCTGTGGGTGCGTGTCGGGCACTAATTCGGAGTACACAGGAATATCGAAACTAAATCCACATGCTGAAGTTACATTTTTGTATGTATGTTTTGGCAAATCAAGTCTTTGAAATCCCCTCGGTTTTGGAACATAGTCATCATTACAGCTGATAAAGATGTATGCTAATGAAAAAATAAAGAACTTAGCTAAGTAATTTTTGCTACTCATCTGTTTTTCTAATTACCTTAACCCTTTTAATTCTTCTTTTATCTACAGATTCAACAATAAATTCGAATCTATTAAAAACAATGGTGGCGCCTTTTATTGGTATTTCACCATTAATCTCCAATAGCAATCCACCAAGTGTATCCGATTCGTTTCTTATTTCATCAAATTCTGATTGTTCAATTTCCATATATCGGCACATATCATTGATCAAAATTTTTGCTTCAAACACAAAAGTATTGTCATTAAGTTTTGAGTAAAATACTTCGTCTTCGTCAAATTCATCATTAATCTCACCAAATATTTCTTCCAAAATATCTTCCATAGTAATAATCCCACTTACACCTCCAAATTCATCAACCACCAATGCCATATGAACCCTTTTATTTTGAAAGTCTTTAAGCAAGTCATCAATCATTTTACTTTCTGGAACAAAATATGGTTTTTTAACTAGGGTAATCCAGTTGAAATCATTGTCCTTATTTATATGCGGAAGCAAATCTTTGATGTAAAGTATCCCAACAACATTATCGAGGTTGCTTTTATAAACTGGCACACGAGAGTATCCAAGCGCATTGATTTTTGCCAACACTTCTCTAAAGGGTGTTTTGTTATCTAAGGCAGAGATATCAGGCCTTTGTTTCATGATTGACTTTACATCGGTATTGCCAAAATTAATGATAGATTTTAAAATTGTTTTTTCCTCTTTGGGCGTGTCTGATTCTGCCGTGATATCAATGGCATGGCTTAATTCATCCATGCTTAAAATATGGCCTTTTTTGGTTACACGTTTATCAATTATTGAAGTCGATCTTACTAGAATATATATAAATGGATTTAAAATTTGCCAAGTATAATACATTGGTCGAGAAAGCATTAATGTAAGCTTTTTGTTATTTTGAACGGCATAGATTTTGGGAATAACCTCACCAAACAGTACGATAATAAATGTTATAAATACAACTTCAATTAAGAATCCAAAAAGTTTGTAGGACTCAAAGTTAAATACCAGTGACAGCATGTAAGTAGAAATCATTACAATACAGATATTGACAAATGTATTCGCAATGAGTACTGTGCCAAGAAGGTGTTTGGGATGTTGAAGCAATTTATTAACGTAGGCAACATTTGCGTTATCTTCTTCATTTAGCTCGTCAATATCAGATGTGGTTAATGAGAAAAAAGCGTTTTCAGATGCCGAAAACATTCCTGAAAGTAAAATAAACAGAATTAAAATAAGTAGGCAGATAAAAAAAGCTATCCAACCGGATAGGTCTACATCTAATAACAAGGATGTTTCAGCAAAAAGCCGTTGCGGAGGTTCTGAGGAAATACTACTACTGTCCAATTATAAAATATTAAGGGTTTTTAAAATGGCAAATCATCATCAGATTGAGATTGATTAGGTGCATCAACGGGTTTTCCGTTTGATTCATCAGGTGATTTATTTTCTCCACTTCGCCCACCAAGTAGTGTTAGTGAAGTTACCCGAATTTTTACTCCCGATTTTTCGATTCCGTCTTTATCCTTCCAGTTTTCTGTTCTCAACTTGCCCTCTACGTATATTTGGTTGCCTTTTTTTATGTACTTTTCAGCTATTTTAGCCAAGTTATCCCACATCTCCAGTCGGTGCCATTCAGTTTCTGATTTTTTTTCACCCGTGTTTTTATCAGTATAGTTTTCTGTTGTAGCAATTGAAAAATTACACACCAATTTATCTTTTTCGAGGTACCTTATTTCAGGGTCTTTTCCTACATTTCCTATAAGCATTACTTTATTTAAAGACATATCAAGGTATTATTTTAGTTGCAAGGTATAAAATTGTAGGAATTTATCAAAAAGTCGGTGTATTGGCAATAGGTGTAAGTCGTCTAATTTTATCTTTTCAATGTCTTGACTAACCCTAACTTCATGTGTGTTTTCAGCCACCCAAAAACTAGCGTAAATAGTTTGGTGAGTTAACTGATGCTTGGTTTCAAAAATATTTGAAGGTTTCTTTTTTCCAGGATTTAGATGTTTTGTGATTTTTTCCATCACCTCACCATAAGTAATTTGTTCATTCGATGAAAGGACAATTGGTTCATACAAGTTTTTCCAAATGCTTGTTTTGTCTCTCTTTTTCACATAAGTATATCCCGAGTCTATAATAAATAGATAGTTGATATAGCGTGTAATGGGTTTTCTTTTTGCAATTTTGACTGGTAATTTATCTTGTATATTTGAATTGAATGCCTCACATCTACTCATTAGTGGACATTCATTACAAAGTGGCAACCTTGGTTTACATACTAATGCGCCTAGTTCCATTATGGCTTGATTATGTTTAGCTGGATTTTTTTTGTTTAGTGCTTCATTAGCTAATTGATTAAATATTTTCTTGCCTTCTACGCTATTAATAGGAGTGGATACACCAAACACGCGAGACAATACCCTAAAAACATTTCCATCTAAAACAGCTTTGGCTTCATTAAATGCAAAAGATGCCACAGCTGATGCGGTGTAGGGACCGATACCTTTTAACGAAATCAGTGTGTCATATGTACTTGGGAATAAGCCATTTAATTCATCACAAATGAATTTAGCAGTTCGATGCATATTAATGGCTCTACTATAATATCCCAATCCTTGCCACAATTTCATCACCTCTCCCTCAGATGATTTTGCGAGTTTCTTAACTGTAGGGAAAGTATTCACAAATTTTAAATAGTAGGGCAATCCCTGCTCAACCCTTGTTTGCTGCAAAATGATCTCCGATAACCATATTAAATATGGATCATTGGTATGTCTCCAAGGTAAATCACGTTTATTTATTTCATACCACTTTGTCAGTTCGAGCCACATGCAGCAAAGAAAAGACAATGAACCTAACAAGGATTAAAAAATGTAGAATTTGATAAGAAAATAGTGTCCTAAATAAAAATTATCAGGCAGTTATGAATTTTCTAATCTGTTTATATACATTTGCAACCCTTATTTAAAAATCAGTAAAGGATAATATTTGATTGATAATTAATTAATAACAATTTAAAAAAGTACAGAAAATGACAAAAGCAGAAGTAATCGCAGAGATTTCAAACAAAACGGGCATTGATAAGATGCAAGTACAGGAGGCAGTAGAGTCTTTCTTTAAAGTAGTGCGCAACTCTATGGTAGATGGCAAAAATGTATACTTCCGAGGTTTCGGAAGCTTTGTAATTAAAAAGAGAGCAAAGAAAATTGCACGTAATATTTCAAAAAACACCGCTATGGTGATTGATGAACATTACATTCCAAGTTTTAAACCTGCTAAAACGTTTGTAGATAAAGTTAAACGTAGCGATACTGTTAAAACTAAAGCTGCTAAAGCTGCTGCAAAATAATTGGATTAAGATTGAATAAAACTAAAATCATTCTTATCTCCGCAGTTGCCATTATTACTGTGTTTCTTTTTGCAAAAGGATATAAATCTAGTGTAAAAGAGGTAGACACGGACAAAGCAACTACAGCACAAATTCCCGAGTTCAATATGGATGTATTTATTGATCAGAAGTATAATGGACTTGCACCAGAGTTGAAGGAAGTGAATGATAAGCTTAAATCAGATAATACCAAAGAATCTTTACAATCTTTAGTGTTGTTATGGGATAGTATAGATGCACATATTGCAGCATATTATTTTAAGCAATACACTAGTTTGGTACCTACAGAACAAAATTATTACATCTTAGGTACAAAGTTTTTAGGTATAGCAGCAACTGATGCAGACAGTTCAAAAATGTTTTATTCAGGCAGTATGGCCAGAAGTGCATTTGAAAAAGTGTTGGAAATGAATCCAAATAATTTAGATGCAAAAGTTGGTCTTGCTACGTGCAAAGTAGAATTGGATGGAGAAGTAATGGGCGGTGTGTCGTTGCTAAGAGAGGTAATAGAAAAAGACAGCAACAATATACAAGCAATTTACACATTGGGAATCCTGTCTATGCGATCCACTCAATACGATAAGGCGATAGTCCGATTTGAGAAATTGGTTCAATTGCAGCCATTTAATGCGGAGTTTTATTTTTACTTGGGTGAGGCTTATGCCAAGTATGGAGAAACAGACAAAGCAATTCGCACTTACGAAAAGTGCAAAACATTATTAAACGACAAAGAGTCGAAAAAAGAAGTAGAAAAAATTATAGAACAACTTAATAACATTTAGCTATGCCAAGCGGTAAAAAAAGAAAAAGACATAAGATAGCCACTCACAAACGTAAAAAGAGACTAAGAAAAAACAGGCATAAGAAAAAATAGCATTAGCTAATTGATGTGGTACAATGTGTTATTTCACATTGTGTTTATTCTTATGGTTTAAAACGGATAAAGGTGAGTCAGGAATTAGTCATTCATGTACATCCTAGTGGTGGTGTTGAGATTGCGTTGCTTCGTGATAGAAAGCTCATAGAGCTGCAATACGAAAAAGCGGATAACAACTACGCTGTTGGAGATATTTATTTGGGCACAGTTAATAAATTGATGCCCGGATTAAATGCTGCGTTTATAGATGTAGGCTATGAGCGTGATGCGTTTCTGCATTATCTCGACCTTGGGCCACAAGCTAAATCATTGCATAAATTTACCAATTTGGTAATGAACAATGAAAAAACGCTAGTATGGCCAAAGAAAAGAGACAATGAATCTGACATTGAAAAGTCAGGCAAAGTCGGACAATTGCTTTCACGTCATCAGCGTGTAGTTGTTCAAGTTTCCAAAGAACCAATTTCCAATAAAGGTCCAAGGCTCACATCAGAGTTATCGTTAGCCGGCAGGTATGTGGTATTAATTCCTTTTAATGAAGGTGTATCTATATCGAAAAAGGTTGTAAAAATTGAAGAACGTAACAGATTGAAGAAATTGGTTCAAGCAATTAAGCCTGAAAATTTTGGTGTAATTGTAAGAACAGTCGCTGAGAATAAAGCTGGTGAAGACCTAGAAGCAGATTTGAAAGAACTAATGGCCAAATGGGAAGACCTTGTCTTACAATTAAGACAAGCAAATCCGCCACAAAAACTTCTGGGCGAACGTGATAGGTCATTTACACTTATCAGGGATATTTTAAATGAAGACTTTGTGGGTTGCCATGTAAATGATAACTATTTATACAATGAGATAAAAGCTTACGTTAAGCACAAAGCTCCTCATTTGGAGAAAATTGTAAAGCTATACAACGGCAAGTCTACCATTTTTGAACATTTTGGAGTTGATAAGCAAATCAAAACAAGTTTTGGACAACAGGTAAATTTCTTAGGTGGTTGCTATTTGATTGTGCAACATACCGAGGCGCTTCATGTTATAGATGTAAATAGTGGGAACACGGCTGGCAAAGAAATTAACCAAGAAGAGAATGCCTTAAAAGTAAATATGGAAGCGGCAGAAGAGATAGCACGTCAACTACGCTTGCGTGATATGGGTGGTATTATTGTGGTAGATTTCATTGACCAAAAATCAGCGGGAAACAAAAAGCTAATCTATGAAAAACTGAAAGAAGCCATGAAATCGGATCGGGCAAAGCACAAAATTTTGCCGATGAGTCTTTTTGGACTTATTCAAATTACCCGACAACGTGTTAGACCTGAGATGGCTATTTCCACAAACGAAAAATGCCCTACTTGTAAAGGTACAGGCGAAATTGGTTCGAGTGTAGTGATACTAGATGAAATTGAAAACAGGCTGAAGTATTTGATTCAAAATCTTAATATGCGTAAATTTTCAGTTGAATTGCATCCATACTTGGCAGCATATGTCACCAAAGGTTATTACAAATCAATTCGTTTTGGTTGGCTATGGAAATACAAACGTTTTGTAAGTGTTAAAGCAGTTCCAACTCTTCAATTTGGAGAATACAGGTTTATCAATTCTCACGGTGAAGAAATCTCAATTTAGAAATTGCATAGTCGTATAAAAAGAAAGCCGGTCAATTTTAGAATTGGCCGGCTTTTTTTCGTTTATCAATGAAAAATGTATTACTATCTTTACCTGCATAATTGTGCCAAAGTAAATTTTATACTAATCTAATTAGTTAATAAGCTGATAATCATAGTTGTTTTATTATTCGATATAGCCCATTAAAGTCGTTTGTATACAATACTATACGATGGTGTGTATCATTCTATACATATTCAGCTTTGCTTTTATATCATATTTTAATATTTATGAGGCAGTTTGAATAAACTAATCTAATTTTGAAACAGTTTTAAATTAATAAATATTCCATCTACTTAAAATTTGTTATGAATTTTCAAATTAAACGTTGCAAGTACGTGTTAGTTTCTTGCATGCTTTTACTTGTATTCAAAGAAGCTTCATCAAGAAATCCTGGAACAAAACCTGTATACGGGGCAAGTTTTCAATTCGGAAATGTTTCAACTAATTTTCAAGATGGAACAGGATGGCTTTATCATTCACCCGAATTTTTATTTTATTATTCTACTGATATACAAGGCCACACGATGGCATTGATAAGGTTTTTAGAGTCGCGAATTGCATTTCATATCAATAGGCATTCCGTATTTATGAGGTTTAATACGTTCCAAAATAAATCACGTGATTTCCAAAACAATCCAGAGAATCAATTTTTACGATATGAAAGAACATATAGAATGTTTCAATTTGGATATGCCTACGCCATCCCGTTTCAAATTTTTAAACAAAAGTTTGAATTTACGCCTGAATTAGGATTGGCTTTAAGGTATAATGCAAGTGATTATTATTTTTATAACTCATCTAATAGGGGCTCTACAATTTCTTGCTATATGCCTTTTTCTCTTGCTGTTAAAGATTACAATAAACCAGGAATGACACTTGGAATATCCTTGAAATACAAAATTTATAAAGGTCTTTTTCTTAGCGGATCTATTAATCAATATCTATTTCCGTTTGAAAACAATGATATTGAAATTTATTCGGATGTGCACACGAAGATTGATGAACGAGAATTCAGAAACAATTATCGTGCAAACCAAAATTTTGTGCAATTTTCTTTTGGGTTTGGGTATAAAATATCGACCAATTAAAAGTAATGACCATAAATGAAGCTCAGCAAAAAGTAGATGAATGGATAAGAACCGTAGGGGTTCGTTATTTTAATGAACTAACAAATACTGCCATTTTGATGGAAGAAGTAGGAGAGGTGGCAAGAATTATTGCCCGTAAATATGGTGAGCAGTCATTTAAAGATTCAGATAAAGAAATAGATTTAGCGGATGAAATGGCTGATGTGTTATTTGTGCTCATTTGTTTGGCCAACCAAACAGGAATTAATTTAGAAGATGCACTAATTAAAAATATAGAAAAGAAGACAAATAGGGATAAAGATCGGCACACCACTAATCAAAAATTGAAGTAAAAAAAATCCCGTGAATTATTCACGGGATTTTTTAGTTAAACCATATTAATTTTAATACGTTTTCCGATTTCTTCAATATCGGCTCTAAACTTTTTATCAGTTTCCATCAAATCATTAACAGTTTGACAAGCATGAATCACTGTTGAGTGATCACGGCCTCCAAAATGCATTCCAATTGTTTTCAATGATGATTTAGTTAAATCTTTTGCATAATACATTGAAATTTGACGTGCCTGAACAATTTCACGTTTACGTGTTTTTGATTTTACCATTTCAACAGGGATGGTGAAGTAGTCGCATACCAATTTCTGTATAAATTCGATAGAGATTTCGCGTGTAGAGTTTTTTACAAAGTTTTTCAGGATTTGTTTTGCAAGGTCAAGTGTTACTTCTTTTCTATTAAGGGATGATTGTGCCAATAATGAAACCAAAGCTCCTCGCAATTCGCGAAGGTTTGAATTGATATTGTGAGCCACATATTCAACTACATCACGGTGTAGTGTTATGCCATCCGTATACATCATATGTTCAAGTATTGCAAGGCGTGTTTCGAAATCCGGTGTTTGAATATCGCATGATAGGCCCCACTTGAATCTAGATAGAAGGCGCTCATCCATTCCTTTCAAATCTTTTGGTGCACGGTCGCTTGTAAGGATAATTTGTTTGCCTTGTTGGTGTAAGTGATTAAATATTGAGAAGAAGATTTCTTGTGTACGTTGTTTCCCTTCTAAAAACTGAATATCATCAATAATTAATACATCTACATTTTGATAATAGGTAAGAAAATCTTGGGTTGAGTTGTTTCTAAGTGATTCTACAAATTGGTTGGCAAACCGCTCAACTGGTGAATAAAGAACAACTTTATTTTTATTATGAATTTTGATATGGTTACCAATTGCATGTATTAGGTGTGTTTTACCTAGTCCAGTATCACTAAAAATCATTAGCGGATTAAATGCAGTTCCTCCAGGTTTGCTGGCAACTGCAATACCCGCAGAACGAGATAATTTATTGCATTCCCCTTCGATAAAATTATCAAATGTAAAGTTTGTATTTAAGTTCGAGTCAATATTTACTTTTTTTAATCCCGGTATTATAAATGGGTTCTTAATATTATTACTTAAATTAAGTGATGTATTCACGTTTTGGCTTTCTGCACGTGTTGAACTACTTCCAGGCAAATTCACCATATAAGGTGAAGAATTTGAATTGCTGTTCTCTACAATAATTGAGTACTCCAATCTCGACCCAGTACCTAGTTCAGATTTTAATGCTTTACGTAATAAAGTTACATAATGTTCTTCTAGCCATTCAAAAAAGAATTGGCTGGGAACTTGAATGTTTAAGATTTTGTTTTCTAATTTAACAGGTTTGATAGGTTCAAACCATGTCTTGTAGCTTTGTGGGGACACATTATCCTGAATAAGCTTCAGGCAATTATTCCATACTTGTTCAGCAGTTTTTTCACTCATAATTTAGTACTCCTTCTAATTCTCTTTCGTTTGGAAAGTTGATTAAATTAATGTGAATAAAAAAATTTTTTGTACTAAATATTTTACGATCCTTATTTATGATTTGCTAAGTGCTTAACTTTCATAATTCTGTTCTAATTCAGCTGTTGTCTTAAATTTTGAACCCTAAAATTTTAATGTGAATAACTTGGATTTTTGGAAAAAAGTATAAAGGGTTGTTAACACTATATGAATGGTGTCAAGCTTTTTCTGAAATCAGCGGAATTGCTGTACTTACAGCAGTTTCAATTGATGCTTGTTGTTTGTTGAAATAGTAATCTATTCGCCCTAATTGAAGGCCTCCCCAACCAACTTGATTGATAAATATTCTTTTTCCAGAAGCATTTCTTAGCTCATCTGGTTTAGGCATAAACGTGTGGGTGTGACCACCTAAAATCAAATCAATATGATTTGATTGAGGAGCAAGTTTAATGTCCGAAATTTTTTCTCCTTGATATTTATATCCAAGATGCGAGAGACATATAATAAAATCACATTTTTCTTTCAGTTTTAAATGTGCTGCAATTTCATTTGCCTTTTCCACAGGATTGAGGTATTTGGTATTTCCGAACATCGTTTTGGGTACCAGTCCATCCAACTCAATACCAATCCCGAATATACCAATTCGCAATCCTCCTTTTTCAAATACTTTATAGTTTTTTATTTTTCCGTTTAGTTCGGTTTCTGAAAAATCGTAGTTGGCACACAAGATGGGGAAGTTAGCATGAGGCAATTGTTTGCTAAGTCCGGTTATACCATTATCAAAGTCATGATTCCCCAAAGTCATAGCATCATATCCCATCATACTCATAAGCTTATATTCTAACTCCCCACCAAACATGTTGAAATAGGGTGTGCCTTGGAATACATCACCGGCATCTAGCAACAGTACATTTTCTTCTTCTTCCCTAATTTTTTTAATGACTTGGCTTCTTACCGCTGCTCCACCCATGCCAGAGTTGTTTCCACTATTTTTGTCAAACGGTTCGATGCGGCTATGCCAATCGTTGGTATGAAGGATGGTAAGCTTTATGGTTGATGATTTTGCAAATGTGTGTAACGGAAGGGAGTGTAATAATGTTCCTCCGGCAAGTGTTGCTCCTATTTTTATAAATGACCTACGGTTCAACTGTAATTCTTCCATCTTTTTCCATATTTAAAGGAGTGTGAAATTTTATATAATCAATAATTGCATCTCTTACTAGGTAACCCAAATCAATTCGTTCAATAGGTTTGAGTAGAGCTTGTACCTTATCACCACCATTAGCAATATAGTCACTTGTGATGATGGTGTAGGTGAGTAATGTGTCGATAGGTTTTTGTTGAATAAGGATATCCGTTGCAACACCATTCTTAATTTTCATTTTTACCCCACTAATTGGCCAACCATTTTTGGCGGCCATATTTTGCAACAAGCTATTTAGTTCACTTCCCGAAATTTTTAAAATAGTTAACTGGTTATCGAAAGGCATCAGTTCATATACCTTACCCATTGTTATTTCACCTGCATTAATTCTTGGTATTCGAATTCCACCATAGTTCATCACGCACACATCACACAGGATATTTGCTTTTCTAACAGCATAAAATAATGCGGCATCTGTCATCAAGTTATTTAAAGTTCCTTCAGGCAGTTCTTTCACTAAATTTGTGTTGGTAATACCTATCACACTACTCATCTTTTCTTGAAGCTGATTTTTATATGGAGCAATTAAATAATGTGCAGAAGAATCATAAAGTAATAAAGAATCGCCACTGATGCGAGTGTTGGCATGTTCCGTTTTGACAACAGTAAATACGTTGCCACAACTGAAGATAAAAAGAATGGCAATACTGAAAAGTAAGGATGCAGTTTTTTTCATGAGTTATATACTTCTATATTCTCCATACACTTTTCTCAATATATCTGCAATTTCTCCAAGTGTAGCATATGCTTCTACTGCTTCAATAATAGCAGGCATTAAGTTTGTACCATCATTGGCAAATTGCTCAATTGATTTTAATTTACTGTTAACGATATCATTATTACGTTCAGCTTTTAATTGATTTAATTTTTCTGTCTGAAGTTTTCTGATACTGTCATCTATTTTAAACACAGGAGGTGCAGCTTGTTCTTGCTCAGTATATTTATTTACGCCTACTACAATTTTTTCATTCTTTTCAATTTGGCGTTGATACTCATAGGCAGCAGCAGCAATTTCTTTTTGCATAAATCCCTGTTCTATCGCATTCACCGATCCACCCATTGCATCTATTTTTTCAATATATTTCCATGCAGCTTCTTCTACCTGATTAGTAAGCTCTTCAACAAAATAACTTCCACCCATTGGGTCTACTGTGTAGGTTATTCCACTTTCGTTTGCAATAATTTGCTGTGTTCTGAGTGCAAGTTTTGCAGCATGCTCTGTAGGAAGTGATAAGGCTTCATCAAATCCATTGGTATGCAATGATTGTGTGCCACCCATTACGGCAGCCATTGACTGTAGTGTCACCCGCACAATATTATTTTCAGCTTGCTGCGCTTGCAAAGTTGAGCCTCCTGTTTGTGTATGAAATCTAAGCATTTGTGCTTTAGGATTTGTAGCACCAAGTTCTTTTGCCATTTTGGCCCACATTCTTCTGGCAGCTCTGAATTTTGCTATTTCTTCAAAAAAATTATTGTGTGCATTAAAGAAAAAACTCAACCGCTGACCAAATGTATTTATGTCTAATCCTTTATCAATAGCCGCTTTTGCGTAAGCTTTTGCATTTGATAGCGTAAATGCAATTTCTTGCACGGCTGTGCTGCCGGCCTCGCGAATATGATAACCTGAAATGGAAATGGTATTCCATTTGGGAACTTCACTACTGCAATATTCAAATATATCGGTAATGATTCGCATACTTGGTTTGGGCGGATAAATGTATGTTCCTCTGGCAGCATATTCTTTCAAAATATCGTTTTGAATGGTACCCGAAATTTTTTTGATATCGGCTCCTTGCTTTTTTGCCAAAGCAATATACATCGCTAGCAATGTAGAGGCGGTAGCATTGATGGTCATAGAAGTGGTGATATCTTCTATTTTTATTCCGTCAAACAATATTTCCATATCGCTCAAAGAGTCAATAGCAACACCAACTTTGCCTACTTCGCCTTCACTCATGGCATGGTCGCTGTCATACCCAATTTGTGTTGGCAAATCAAATGCTACACTAAGACCCATGGTGCCATTTGCAAGTAAGTATTTATACCGTTTATTGCTTTCTTCTGCGGTGCTAAATCCTGCATATTGCCTCATTGTCCATAATTTTCCCCTGTACATATCGGGTTGTATGCCTCGGGTAAATGGGAAACTGCCGGGTTCCTCTGTCATAGGAATATGTTCAGCATATAATCTATTGATAAGGATATCAGCGTCTGTTTTAAAAATATTTTCCATTGGGTTTGCGAATCTGTTCTAATTTTAATTTAGTCAAACATGATATGGAATTCTTTTCTGAGAAATTCCAGCGCTTTTAAAGTTGGAATATTTTCCATTTTAATCATGGTTTCAAAAATGCTTTTGCTTAAATCCAATCCTACAGCATTGGGGCCAAGCTGCGCATAGGCGGTGTTGATAATATTTACCATCTCTTCTTTGCTGATACGCACCATTTGCCAAGCTTGTGGTGATACATATACTTGCTGTGAAAGATTGTGGTTAAATTCGTTGTTGATATCTGAAATTAAATCTTGCTTAAGTTGCGATGCGGAAATTCCGGGTTGTGTAACTCGAAAAATAAGGTTGTTTGGAGTCATGCGTTCCATTAAAATAACCATCCGCTCGTAAGCCTGAAGTTTTAATGGGGTAAGTATCTTATTTTGCTCAAGTCTGAGTTCCATTCTTCGTTTACTGATTTCATTATCGAAATAGCTTTTCAATAGGAAATAAACTACTAAAAAGGTTACAAGTGCAGGAATTAAATATTTAAGAAATTCCAGAAAAATAAAAAACGCGTTTTGATTGGGCATATCTGTTATTAATTGAATGGGGATGGCGAAAATAAGCAACCAAGCGAATTTACAAGCATGAATTGTGCTTAAAATACTGCACTTTTTTTAGATGTTGTGTAAAGGTTTAAAACTTAATGGCTGATAGCCACTGCTAAGGCTATTTTTGTAAGATATCAATGGCGAAACGTAAATCAAATATTATAAGTAAAATAGAGGAGGGAAAAGAAGCGGAAGATTTTGAAAAGGAAAAGCCTGAAGTGGAAACTGCTGCTGCATCCTCAAAATCAGGTGTTTTTAGCCGATTAGCAGATGAGCGTGTGCAAAAAATTATTGGATTGGTATTTACCTTGTCATCTGTATATGTAGCATTTGCTGTGAGTTCTTTCTTGTTTACATGGGATAAAGACCAGCAATTGGCGAGACATATGAGTTGGGATTATTTTTGGATATATGACCCATTGGCTGCACACAATATTTTAGGTAAGTTGGGAGCATGGGTTGGATACACGCTGGTATACAAAGGAGTAGGAATATCGGCATATTATATTGCTGTGTTGCTATTTGCAGTGGGAGTGAAACTACTTTCTCAAGTTGAGCTATTGCCTATCGGCAAAACGTTCAAATATGGATTGTTGATTTCCTTATGGTTTCCTTTGGTATCTGGGTTTTTGTTTCAGGACATCTGGCAGGTGTTGGGTGGCACATACGGCCATTTTGGAGTGCAGTATCTAAAGGGAATATTGGGTTTGGTAGGAACCGGATTTTTATTATTGACATTCGCACTCACCTGCATGATTGCAATTTTTAATTTGAGATTTTACTCTCCTAAGCCCGTTTCTGATATTGATATTCAATTGGCTGATGAAAAATCAAATCTAAATAGAACGGATGAGGAACAATCATTTCTTGAACACCTCAATCCTGATGATTTTGTACTTAAGCAAAATACGATTGAAGAAATAGAGATTCCTAAATTGATTGAATCCGAATTGCCCGAACTGAATGTAACACCAATTACACCAGTAGTAATACCCGAACCCATTTTTGACCCCGAGGAAATTATTGAACCAATTGCAGAAACAGATTTAGTATTAGAAGTAAACGATACAATTGAAGAGGAGTTACTTGATGAGAACATGCCTGATGCCCTGCCAGCATATGGGGAAATTGGCAGTGATTACGACCCAACACTTGATTTTGCAAACTATCAGTTTCCTACCCTTGAGCTTTTGAAAGATTATGGCGACAACAAAGCAAATGTTGAAACAGCTGAGTTGCAACAAAAGACCAAGATGATTGAGGATACACTCAAGAATTACAATATTGGCATTAAAAAGATTTCGGCAACCATTGGTCCAACCGTTACGTTGTATGAAATTGTTCCTCAGGATGGTGTGCGTATCGCAAAAATAAAAAACCTAGAAGATGACATTGCTTTAAGTTTAGCTGCCTTGGGTATTCGAATCATTGCCCCAATTCCCGGAAGAGGAACCATAGGTATTGAAGTGCCAAATGAAAAGCCTGCAATGGTTGCTATGCGTGGGGTAATAGCTAGCGCGAAATTTCAAAATGCAGATATGGAATTGCCCATTGCATTTGGCAGAAATATACAGAATGAAGTATTTGTGGCTGATTTGGCAAAAATGCCGCACTTATTGATGGCAGGTGCTACGGGACAAGGAAAGTCTGTTGGGTTAAACGCTATACTTGTTTCGTTGCTGTACAAAAAACACCCGTCACAAATTAAGTTTGTCTTGGTTGATCCCAAAAAGGTAGAACTAAACATTTATAAGACCATTGAACGCCATTTTTTGGCCAAAATTCCCGGTGATGCTGATGCCATTATCACAGATACCAAACTTGTGGTAAATACCTTGAATTCGCTTTGTGTAGAAATGGATGCACGTTATGATTTACTAAAAGATGCGGGTGTTCGAAACATCAAAGAATACAATCAGCGATTTATCAAACGAAAACTCAATCCTGAGAAAGGACATCGATATTTGCCATATATCGTTGTTGTGATTGATGAGTTGGCCGATTTGATGATGACAGCTGGAAAAGAAGTAGAATTACCAATTGCCAGATTGGCTCAATTGGCACGTGCAATCGGAATTCACTTAATACTTGCTACACAGCGTCCTTCCGTTAATATCATTACTGGTACCATAAAAGCTAATTTCCCTGCAAGGGTTGCATTTAGAGTGTCTCAAAAAATTGATTCGCGAACCATACTTGATGCCAATGGTGCCGACCAACTTATTGGAAAAGGCGATATGCTTTTTAGCAATGGAAATGATTTGATACGTTTGCAATGTGCATTTGTAGATACACCGGAAGTTGATGATATCACCAATTTTATTGGTCAACAGCAAGGTAAAGAACCCTACATATTACCCGAAGTTAAAATAGATGGAGATGAAGGTGGCGGAGAAGATTTTGACCCACGCCAACGTGACGAATTGTTTGAAGAGGCTGCTCAAATCATTGTGCATCATCAGCAAGGTAGCACATCCTTATTGCAAAGAAGACTTAACCTTGGCTACAATCGTGCAGGAAGATTAATTGATCAACTTGAAAAGGCAGGAATTGTAGGACCATTCAAAGGAAGCAAAGCACGTGAAGTGTTGATAACTGACACCATACAATTGGAAGAAAAATTGAACGATTTGCGCAACCGTTAATGAATAACTATAATCACTATCGGGGACCAAAATGCGATATCGCTCAAATTACGTACGTAATTGATTTTATATGTTTTTTTTGCAGCAATGAATAGTCCAATATGCATTAGTAACATAAAAAGGTAAATGCACATCAGCCAAAATACCCGATCAGATTGTGCTTGCAACATGCCATAACCAATGACGCTGAAACCGACAATAAAAACAGCAAATAAAAGACACTCCGACTTTTTATTACCAAGTAGTAATGCCCAAGAAAATTTACCTGCTTGTATATCATTGTTCATTTCCAATATCGACATCATCAATAAGTTGCAATAACTGATTACGAACAAAGTCAAAAATGCTGGTAAGTATGCTGGCCAATCATAACTATTTATAGTCAATATTGAATATATGGAGAATGTGTAAATAAACGCTACCAATAACTCTTTATTGAATAGCCACTGAAAGCGACTACTTGCAATAAATGTAAGTCCGAAATAAACAATAATTAATGGGACACACATTGCAGCAGCAAATATCAGTTTGTTGTTATTATCCATAATTAACAATATGGTGCATGCAACAAATAAAAGCGTAATCAAACCAATGATTGATTTTTGTTGACTTCTGATAAACTGATGTCGACTGGTTAGGGAAGGCTTCGTAGATTTAATAATGTCAAATAAATGATCACTCAAATAAACCATCCATGTGGCAGCAGTAAGTCCCACATACCAAACCACCGACATGTGCAAATGATAACAATAATCAATTGCAATCATGTTGCAGCATACCCCCATCACAACATCCAAACTGAGGTCTGAAAATATTTGGTAATATTGTAATAACTTTTTCAAAATGAAGATGAATAAATATAAATGGTTTTTTGTTGCAGTGTCATTTGTTTGGTGCAATATACTTAACGCTCAGGATAATGATACATATAGGGAGCCTGCAGGTACCAATAACTGGTTTGTTGAAGTGTTTGGCTCAGGATTGTTCTATTCGTTGAATTACGAAAAGGTACTTTACAGAAAAGAAGCAGTTGGATGGGTAGCCCGAATAGGAGCAGCCTATAACCCTTCAGATTATACCATGTTGAATCAAGTATATGTGGATGGAAATACATTTTTATTTCCCTTCACTACCTCTATTTTATTTGGCCAACGAAAAGAGCGAATTGAATTGGGTTTAGGTTTTACAATGATGACTCAGGGGTTTTCTGATCGCGAAATTGTACCAACAGGGGTTGTGGGATTTAGAATAGTAGAAACCAATAAGGCATATTTTAGGGTGAATTATACTCCTTTAATCATAAACGGGAAATACACCAATTGGCTTGGTATTAGCTTGGGAAGAAATTTTTCTACCAAATGATAATGTAATGCATAAGCATGAATAATAAATATGCCAATAATTAATCCGATGTGGCCCAAATATTCACTAGCTCTACACATACATCCACAGCTTTTTGCATATCCTGCACACTCACATATTCTTGTTTGCTGTGTATGGCCATTTCTCCTGTAAATATATTGGGGCAAGGCAATCCAAGAAAACTCAAACGTGCGCCATCCGTGCCACCTCGGATATTGGTTATTTCAGGATTTAATCCTGCACGTTTGTATGCTTCAACTGCATGGTTCATTACATGAGGATGTTGATCCAGTGCTTCTTTCATGTTTCGGTATTGTTCCTTTATCTGTATCTCAAATCGCGAACCGGGAAATAATTTTGTGGCTTCGTCTGCAAGGTTAGCTAATAACTCTTCGTGATGAGCAAGCTTTGCAGTTTCAAAATCTCGAATGATAAACTGAGCAGTTGCTTTTTCTAACCCGCCTTCAATATGCACAGGATGCACAAAACCTTGGTATCCATCCGTAGTTTCAGGACAAAGATGGTTGCCGGGTAAGTTGCTGATAAATTGAGCCAACACTTTTTGTGCATTTACCATTTTTCCTTTTGCATAACCCGGATGAGCACTAATTCCGTAAAAGGTAACGGTACATCCATCTGCACTAAAATTTTCACCTTCCAGTGTTCCGCGTTCGCCTCCATCTAATGTGTATCCGTAATCTGCACCCAGTTTTTCCATGTCAACTTTATCTACCCCGCGGCCAATTTCTTCGTCTGGTGTAAATAGTATTTTTATAGTTCCGTGTTTTACTTCAGGGGTAGACATTAAGTATTCTGCGAGGTTCATAATAATGGCTATGCCTGCCTTGTCATCAGCTCCTAATAAGGTTTTTCCAGAAGCGGTAATGATGTCGTCACCTATGCGTTCCAATAAATAAGGATGTTCATACTTGGAAATAATTACAGTATTGTCATCCGGTAATACAATATCTTCTCCATTCCAGTTTTTATGCAAAATGGGTTTCACATCTGTTCCGCTGCAATCGGGTGCTGTATCTACATGCGAGCAAAAACAAATTACCGGAACCTGTTTGTCGGTATTTGATAGAATGGTTGCATACACATAGCCCCATTCATCCGAATGTGCGTCAACAATGCCAAAAGCTTTCAATTCGTTTGCCAACATTTCGGATAGTTTTTTTTGTTTCATGCTGCTGGGTATGGTTTCCGAATTGGGGTCTGCAGTAGTATCTATTTGCACATAACGCATCAGGCGCTCGGCAACGGTATATGATGATAAACTCATGATTGTAGAATTTTCATGCAATGTAGTAAAAGCAGATAAAGTTTGTTAAAATGAACGTGTTTTTGCATTTTCGCGCCTCATTAAAATTGATTATGGCAAATACAGGTGATTTATTTAAAGGATGTTTTATCAAATACAACAACGATTTGTGTCAGGTAATGGAATACCAACACCGCACACCGGGGAACCTGCGTGCATTTTATCAGGTGGTGTTGCGCAATGTGAAAACCGGTAAGCAAATGGAGCACCGTTTTCGTGCGGGCGAAAGTGTAGAGATGGTAAGGGTTGAGTTTCGTGATATGCAATATTTATATAAAGATGGAACCAATCTGGTGTTGATGGATCCTGAATCGTTTGAGCAGGTATATATTAGCGAGACTATGTTTGGCGATGCTGCAAAATTTTTGAAAGAAGAAATGACGGTAAAAGTATCGTTTGAAGGTGATGAGCCTATAGGAGCTGAGCCACCAACTTTTGTCATATTAGAAATTACCTATGCCGAACCTGGCGTAAGAGGCGATACTGCAACCAATACATTAAAGCCTGCAACTTTGGATAATGGAGCTGAAGTAATGGTTCCTCTGTTCTGCAACGTTGGAGATAAAGTAAAAGTTGATACCCGCACAGGCGACTATGTGGAGCGTGTGAAAGAATAAGTATAACAACAAAAAAGTTTTAAATCCCGGATGCGAAAGTGTTCGGGATTTTTTTTACGCCAAAATTGAGTGTCAATATGTTTACACGCAATAACTTTAGCTTGAATAGTTTTTCTTCACCAAAGGGACTTCTTCGTACTTTTGTCTTGACACAAAAGTACCAAAAAGTCAAGACTGTAGATATATCTTGGTGTCTGTAATTGCTGCTTGTTTTCACGCAATGAAGACAGCCAATCTGATCTTGTAAGCTACGCAAAAAAATATACAAGGCCTAGCGCTCATTGCTTACACTAGCCCACGCTCAAAAGCAACAAAACAGACACTGGCAGATATATCTAATGTCAATCCTTGTTTACTGGTATAATAGTGGATACCCAATTTCCAATCAAGTATCAGAATTAATCTGATGCTCAAAACAATGAATTTGAGAATCCTCAATTTTTGTAATGATTAACTTGGCAAGATCGTCATTAACCAAATGTAAATAGACTTTTTATTTATTCGGGTTTATGCAGTTGCCTGAATTTTTTTATTAATTAGGTCGAGCGCAAATGCAAATTGCTGCTCCCGATTCATGTGCGAGTTGTCCAATAAAATGGCGTCATCAGCTTGTTTCAAAGGGCTATCTTCGCGGGTACTGTCAATATGATCGCGCTTGGCAAGATTAGCCAATACTTCTTCGAATGTGGTGTCTTGACCTTTTGCCGTCAGTTCATCAAACCTTCTTTGCGCGCGAATTTTTGGGTCGGCAGTTACAAATAATTTAAGTTCAGCTTGTGGAAATACCACAGTACCAATATCCCGTCCATCCATCACAATGCCTTTGTCTTTGCCCATTTCTTGTTGTTGCTTCACCAGAAACCTACGCACCGAACTAATGGCACTTACATCGCTAACAGTACTTGCCACACGTGGATTGATGCGGATTTCTTCTTCCACATTTTCCCCATTCAAAAAAATGTCTTGGTGGCGGTTGTTGAGTTCAAAATGAATTTGAATATCATGTAATGCCTGCTCTACGTGTTCGGGATGATGAATATCAATTTGGTTGCGAAGTAAGTATAACGCAACTGCACGGTACATAGCACCGGTATCAATATACTTGTAGCCAATATGCCTGGCTAGTTCTTTAGCAAGTGTGCTTTTACCGCATGAAGAATATCCGTCAATAGCAATGATGATGTGGGGCATTTGCAAAAATGTTTTAGCAAATAAACCCAAATCAAGCATTAGAAAAAATGCAATAAGCATAAATATTGTAAAAATTTAGTTTTCTAATGCTTAGATTCGAGAATCCCGAAAGCATTAGTCCGTTTTTTATACAATCATCATCTAATGCATAATTCGGGATAAAACCAATTTTCGCTATTGCTCCGATTTCTTCTTTTTAAAATCGTTGATATTAAAGATAACGGTGAGGTGGTCTGTAGAATTACCAACAAAATAGGAGATATTGCCATACGCAAGTTGGAATTTGCTGATTTTTAAACCAAAGCCCCATGAAAAACCTGCGCCACCGGCAAGGTCTTTTAAGCCCATTTCCCAACGCCTTAAATAATTATATCCCAAACCAAAATAAAAATTCTTGCCGAAAAGCAACTCTACATTTGCATTCACGTGGCTCATCACTTGTTTTCCAAAGTTTAAATCTTCTTCAATTGTTTCGCCTGTTTCAAGGTCTTTTTGTGCGGTAGGTTTATTGGCATTTTGGTAAAGTAGTTTCCCGGGTTGATTTAGGTATTTTCCGGTAAGGGTAAATCGGAAGGGTGCGTTTTGCAATTTTTTCGACATTCCTAACATCAGGTTTGTTGGGAGTTTTTCTCGGTCGCTGTTATCAGTATAGGTAGAAAATTGTGTACCGAAATTGGTTACAGCAAGTGAGGCCGTAAATAATTTTTCCGGATTGTGATAGGTAATACCGGCATCAATGGCACCTCCAAATGAATTGAACTCGGCTAGCGAAGAGTAAATGAGTTTGATTTGTCCACCTATAGAAAAATATTGATCCAGTTTTTTTGAATAGGCCATTTGGAATGCGTACTCACCTGCAGTAAACGTTCCTAATGATTCGCCATTTGATGCAGTACGTTGAAAATTTCCATAGCTGATGTATTGAATACCGGCAGCGAACGTGCCTACTCCTTCATAATGTCGGGCATGTGCCACATATCCTGATTGAATATCCGAAAATAAAAATACATGGCTATAGCTAATTTGATTGTGCATATCTGTGCGAAGCATGGCCGGATTTTGTGCTGCTAGGTTAATATCATTATCAGGTGTAGCAATAGCTAATCCACCCAATGCTGCGATACGTGCATTTGGGTGCACCGTTAAAAATTGGTAGGTATAATTTCCGCCAATTTGGGAAAAAGCCGAAAGGCAGCTAAGCCATAAAATAAATGATATACTAAATTTAATTTTTTGCACGTACTGAAAACGATACCAACACAACGAATTAATTGAATAAAAAGTATAAAACAATGCACAAAAAAAGCCTGCCACGATTAATAGCAGGCTTTAAGTGTCAATACTTGTAAAGATTAATCTCTTCTTCCCATCAACATCATTACCCAGTAAAGCAATGAAGCTATTGCGCCTAAAGCAGCAACTACATAAGTCATAGCGGCCCATTTCAACGCATCTTTTGCCATGTCTCTTTCGTTTGTCATTACAATGCCATTGGTGGTAAGCCATGCCAAGGCCCTATTGCTTGCATCAAATTCAACAGGTAGTGTAATCACACTAAAAAGGGTAATTACAGCCTGACATGCG
>JBIINH010000183.1:0-4012 GCA_044337585.1 Bacteroidia bacterium | reverse complement strand
CGCATTAGGCGAATATTATGAAGCACTGCATGCAGTAAATGCCTTCTTACTGTTTCAGCCTCATCACCACGAAGGCATTTTGATGAAAGGGCTATGCTATCTTTATTTAAACGAGAATGACAAAGCTAGGTTTTTATTTGACTTGGTAATTGATGAAGATCAGAATTGTGCCTTCGCTTATTACTGCTATGCAGAGTACTATAAATTAAATATGGATTATCAAACAGCATTGACATACATAAACGGAGCTATTGCTACAGGCGAGGAGAATACAACATATTACCGCCTGGCAGCTGAGATTTCTTTTTTTATGCAATCATATGATGACGCCTTTGCAGTTATTAATCGCGCAATTGTAGTAAATCCATTTCGTGAAGATTTGTATTTGTGGAGAGCCGTGATTCTTGAAAAATTTGGTAAATTAACGGTAGCTGTGAACGATTTACATCGGGCTATAAGTATTAATCCAAAGTATGTGGAAGCATATCGGATGAAAGCAAAGCTTATGCTCAAAACCGGAAATACGACTGATGCCCTAAATGATTTACATAAAGCTCAGCAACTTGAGCGTTTGTTGGAGCAAAAAAGAACCATATCGGCATACGCTGCCTGAATTGTTGGATTGATTACACAAAAAGCCTTGCTTAGCAGGGCTTTTTGTAGTTAAAGTGAAATAATTTTTGTGTATGAATGAATACAAACTATATTTGCACCTCGACAAAATGAAACATTTAACCCAATGTTCATTCAATCAAATTAGAATAGTTCTTATAAAATATTTAAAATATATCGCTTGATGGAGTCCCGAGCATTCGGGAGAAGCTCGTTGGGCAGTGCGGATTGAATTGTTCAATTAAAAATATACCGCGGGATGGAGCAGTGGTAGCTCGTTGGGCTCATAACCCAAAGGTCGTAGGTTCGAGTCCTACTCCCGCAACAACATAAAAGCCGGACGAGAGTTCGGCTTTTTTTATGCGCAACAGCCTTGTTGGAACCCAATATCCGTATACTTAACTTTTGTTTTTTAATTAACTACGCTTCTCTTTACTATCTGTTAAAACATAGATACGTTTTATCTCGCAAAACCTATCTTCGCATCATGTCAATGACTAAAACAGACATTCGATCACTTACCCTTGCCCAACTAAAATCACTTTTTGAATCAAAATCTGATAAACCATTTCGCGGAAAACAAGTATATGAATGGCTTTGGCAGAAAAGTACCATTTCGTTTGATGAAATGTCTAACCTGCCCAAATCTACCCGCGATTGGCTTAATGAGGAATATGAAATACGACACATCAAGGTAGAAGATAAGCAAGTGAGTAATGACCGAACCATTAAAAGTAGTTTCAGGCTATTTGACGGACATTTAATAGAAGGCGTATTGATACCAACCGATGAACGAACAACTGCTTGCGTGAGTTCGCAAGTTGGATGCAGCCTTACCTGTAAATTTTGTGCAACAGGAAAAATGGAACGGGAAAGAAATCTTAATCCTGATGAAATTTACGATCAAGTGGTGCATATCAGAAATTGGGCACGCGATCATTACAATATGCCGCTAACTAATATTGTATTCATGGGAATGGGAGAGCCACTGCTCAATTACGCCAATGTGCTTAAGGCCATTGAAAAAATAACCGGTGAGGACGGGCTGAATATGGCCAGCGATCGGATTACAGTGAGTACGGCTGGAATTGCCAAAATGATTAAGAAACTTGCTGATGACAAAGTGAAATTTAACCTTGCCTTATCATTGCACGCAGCCAATGATATCAAGCGTAATCAGATTATGCCCATTAATGAAAGTAACAACCTGGAAGCGGTGATGGAAGCCTTGGATTATTTTAGGCAACATGCTAAAGGTAAACTCACATTTGAATATATTGCTTTTAAAGACTTTAACGACAATATCACTGACGCTCGAGAATTGGTGCAATTGGCTAAAAGGGTTTCAGCTAAAGTGAATATAATAGAATATAATCCAATTGGCGACAATGTGTTTTTAAAAGCAGATCCATTGAAAATTGATAAGTTCGTAAATTACCTTGAACAGCATGGTGTTGTAGCAACTGTAAGGCGCAGCCGAGGTAAAGATATTGATGCAGCTTGCGGACAATTGGCAAATAAAAAACATGTAGACGCTTTAATTGACTGATATAAATCATTCGATTACTTCATTTAAAGTTAACCTTGTTGTATTAAGTTTGTTTAATCAATTATGAAATCATTATGATATCTAACATCATCGTTCCAACAGATTTTTCAGAAGTGGCAAATAATGCTACCCAAATTGCAAAGGGTATTGCGGCTAAATGCAATGCTACGCTACATATACTTCATGTTAAACAAATACCGGTATTGGATACCCAAATGCCAAGTGATACTTACCAAATGTATATGGAAGAAATGGAGCAGGCTACGAAACTGGGTTTCGAAAAACTGGAAACTACCATTTTGGCAGATAAAAAGGTTGCATACAAATTTGTTACTGCTACGGGATTTGTATATGATGAAATACATAAGTCCTGCGAAGACTTAAAAGCTGATATGATTGTTATTGGTACAACTGGTGCATCTGGTCTTCAGGGAATATTTTTTGGAAGTAATGCGGCCAGTGTTATCAATAAATCAGAAATTCCTGTATTGGTAGTGCCGCCATCTGCAACCACCTTTGAGCCCCATAACATACTTTACTCAACAGACTATACCGATCCTGAATTTCCTGCTATATCCAGACTTGTGTTTTTGGCAAACCTCTATCAAGCAAAGCTTACCGTGATGCATGTTCGTACAGACTTTGATAGATACTTTAATGCAGAAAATAATTTTTTTGCAAGAAACAAGAAGCATATTGCGCTCAACGATATTAAAATAGAGACAATAGAAAACGAAGAGATTACCCATGCCATTAACCGCTATATTGATGAGAAGAAAGCAGATATGGTTGCTGTTGCAAAACACAACAGAGGCTTTTTCGATAGGTTATTTCATAGAAGCTTAAGCAAGCAGTTAGCATACAATACCAAAGTTCCTTTATTGGTATTGCACAAGGCTTAAGTAATTATATTTCCGTTTATAAATACGCTCTTAATCCAGTTTTCACCAAAAGCATACGGAAGATATGCCAACGAATTTGTTGTTTTTGTTAGGATAACGTTTGCAGCTTTTCCTACAGTAATACTACCATGTGTATTACTTACTTCTAATGCTGCTGCGCCATTAATAGTAGCAGCATTAAATGCTTCTTCCGGGGTTAGTTTCATTTGAATGCAAGCCAATGATACAACTAAACCCATACGACCGCTGGGAGAACTCCCCGGATTATAATCGGAGGCAAGGCAAACGGGCAGACCTGCATCAATCATTTTTCGCAAAGGTGCATAAGGTATGCCCAAAAAGAATGAACAATTGGGCAATGCTGTTGGTATGGTGTTGCTGTTTAGCAATGCGTTAATTTCTTCATCACCTGTATACTCCAAATGGTCAACACTGATGGCGTTATTTGCTACAGCCACTTGAACTCCACCGGTATATCCAAGTTCATTTCCATGTATTTTAGCTTTTAACCCATACTGTGCAGCTGCTTTTAAAATGCGGTCGGTTTCCGAAACCGTAAAAAATCCTTGATCGCAGAATACGTCACAGTAATCAGCCAATTGCTCTTGTACTATTTTAGGAAGCATTTCTTCAATCACAAGTTTGATATATGCTTCCCTATCGTTTTTGTAATTTGAAGGTATGGCATGTGCACCTAAAAAAGTAGCTTTTATAACGATAGGTGAAATGGCTTTAAGTCGCTTAATTACCCGCAGCATTTTCAATTCATCTGCTACCGTAAGACCATACCCACTTTTAATTTCAACAGCCCCGGTGCCATATGAAATGATTTCGTGCAAACGCTTTTTTGCAGCTTCAAATAAATCATCTTCACTCATTTGTTGTAGCCGTGTAGCTGAATTTAATATACCTCCACCGGCAGCTGCAATTTCTTCATATGTTTTACCTT
>JBIINH010000230.1:0-4049 GCA_044337585.1 Bacteroidia bacterium | reverse complement strand
ATTGGTTGTAAGCAATGTTGTAGAGCTTGAATACATTTCGTTGTAATGGTTCAAGGTTGATGTTCCACCATTTACTGAATTGTTTACAAAAATATTGTTGCGTACATCTATAAAACCAGGTGCAAACGCATTCGCAGTAAATTCAATACAACCGGTAGATGGATTTGGAGAGCCTCCTGTTCCATAATCAGGAGCAAACTCCATCAAAATATTATTATGATAAACTCGAATTTGATTTGAACTTGCTGTGCTAATGATACCCCTGTACTGACCTGGGCGAAGTTGCACTACACCTGAAGAATCGCGGCCTAATCTGATTAAGTTGTTTGCTACTGTTACAGTTCCATTTACAATGTTAATACCATATTGTATGGCTGCAACTGGTGTTGCTGTATTTGGATACAAATGGGTTAATCCCCAAATTTTATTTCGGGTTATAGCTGCGCTATTTCCAGTAAATACTGCATTACCATTAAAAACTATACCTGAAATTGATGGATTTACGGTAAAAGTATCATTGCTTGCAATAAGATTGGTAATGGTATTGTTATCTAAAATTTGGTTTGCTGCACCAGAAACAATATTTATACCTATAATACCTGCTGAGACACTAGTATTTTGATTTGTTGTTAAACTAACCAATTGAGAAATATTGTTATCACGAATGATGTTTTGTGCATTCACACTTGCCAATATTCCATTGGTTTGGGTAGATGACTTACCTAAGGTTTGTAGGTTAAAAATAGTATTGTTTTGAACCAAGTGATTTTGTGAAGAAGAAAGATAAAATCCATTAGTCGTTGCGGATGTAGTTGTACCTGTGTTATTAGAGTTGTTAAATATATTTCTAACTGTATTGTTGGTGTAAGTTGCAGTAGCACTTAATGAAGTGATTCCATACACATTATGACCAGCCAAATTATAGGCATTCAAATCACTAACAATATTATTATTTACTATAGAACCTCCTGTACCACTCTGTTGGTGAATCCCAACAATTGAGGCTGAAGTGAATGTTCCTGTTCCATTTGAATTAGAATAAAATCGTCCTACATAATTATTTGCAATTTGGGCAATACCAGCTTGGCTAAAAATACCATTCATAATGGTGGCTGCAGGAGTAGATGTTCCTGGGTTTAATGGTGCTGATGAAAATACCGATACCGAGTCTTCAATATTTTGACCACCAATAATATTTCCTCTTATAAAATGTGTTGGGGAACTATTGGAAACAAAGATACCTTGAAACGCAGCACATGTGCTTGTTGAGGTACCCGTAGAACGTGTGAAAATTCGATTAATAATATTGCTGTCAATGTAGGCTTCACCAATGGTGGTTGTTCCATGATAGATGGCATTAAATCCAACAGCCGAATTAGAGTTTACATATATATTCTGAATGCGGTTGTTTTTAATCTGGGTAGGAGCTGAATGGAACATGTACATCATATACATACACACACCACTTATATTATCAAACTGAATGCTATTGGTATCTGTTGGGTGCCCGATCACATTGTCTGTAATGTCAACAAATCCGCTTTGGATATAATAAAAGTAAGGATAATAAAAATTGGCGACACCACCTTGGTTATATATTTGATTTGTGATATAATTTCCTGAAATAGTTGCACCACCCGTAATATTACTTGCATTATACCAAATAGTATAAATACTCGCTGTTCCCGGATTTACTATTTGGCGTAGTCCTTCTGCAAAAGGTTCTTGTCCGCCAATATAATTCCCAATTATCTGATGACCCCATGATGCCGCGTTTGAGGCATTCATATAAATCTGTGATTGCGTAAACGTAGCGTAACCAAATGGATGTGGCGCTACATTGATGGTGTCATAAAAACTATTTCCACGTATCATATATTGGCGTCCGTTTCCTGAATTTGTTGCATTAACAGAAATACCAAATACACGGTTTCCGTATATCCAATTTGAATCTATGGTAGCCCAATCGTTTTGTTGTGTCAATGATTGTCCGCTAAATGCAATTGCTGTTGCATAGTAATTACCATTAGAAGGAGCAAACGTATTGTTTCTAAACAATAAGCTATCATTACCTTGGCCAATTACATTGGTTGTACCGCCAACAAATATAGCAGCGTTGGTAGGTGCAGTACTTGTATTGTTACTTGCCGAACGAATAATACAATTGCGAACAGAACTTCCAGTTGCTTCATTTCTGAAAATAAATACACTAGCAGATGCACTTGTACTTGTATTTTCTATAGTTAAGTTTCTGCCATTATTTGGTGCCGACCAACGGCCATCGAAATTAACATACTTCGCATTCTCTACATTAAATATTGAAGACGTTGTATTACCAACAATTAGTGGAGCAATCGAATTTTGTGGTTTAATTGTAAGTTGGCGATTGAAAGCTAATCCAGGAATGTTTCTCAAATTTATAGGAAATGTTTCACCTGTTGCAGCATTATATACGGGATCTATTAATTCGAAAGTTACATTACTTGAAATACCCGCTGCCGATATCACATTTGAAGCTTGTGTTATGGTTGTAAAATCACCCAACGCCCCAATAGTATATGTTCCGCTTAGTGGCGAACGTAAAACAATAGTTGATGTATCATTTGTTGGAGTTGTATCGATAAGTGAGTTTGGCGCACTGGTCCATGCTTTAATTTCGTAAATGATATTGTTTGCTAAAGTCACATTACCTAATAGCACAGCCGCATTAGTGGCTGAAACACCATTTGCTGTGTCTAACAATGAAGAGTAAAGCACAGGTGTTTGTGTTACACCATTTACGCTCCAATTTACTGTTACACTATTAATTTGATTGATACCGAAATTTTGCACACGTGCAGTTACTGGGACAACACCTAAAGAAAAACTTGTTGGGGAAACAAAAGCACTTACTCCGGCATCATTAATTCCACTTGGCGAACCAAATTCTAATGTTACGTTTTGTGGACCTGAACCGCAAGTGTTTACTCCTACACCTCCCCAATTTATTCCTGTAAGACATGGTCGGAAAGTTGCTGTTGTAACCGCATTCAAGCAGAAACAAACTTGTGGTACACCCAATTGTACACCAAACTCTATTTGACCACATGTGCCAATATACCATTGGTTAGCACCATCTATCCAAGTTGTTGTTGCAGGTGCAGTGGTACTGGTTCTTAATGTACTAGCCATTGATTGAACCAACGTAGGATTGGTACACGTAAACACAATTGTACCATTCAATCTGATATTAACCCTACTGTAATCAGTGCGGGTTAGGGTAAGCCTCCAGTTTTCAAAAGCTGTACACTCTGCTGGAGTTGACCCTCCTCCCCCAATGGCCAAATTTAATGAATTGTACAACTGCGCATTCGAATTGAAGGCAGTGATAAAAAGAATCAAAAAACAGAATACTATTTTTTGAATGTTTAAAATGTAATTGTTTTTCATGTATTGTATATTAGTATAATTTTTAATCTCGATTAATTGCTAAATAAGCTACTGCAATCATTATAAACAAGAAATTAAAAATAAATTAATCTTTTATAAACTATAAATGATGAACTAACGCTTGAATTGGGCATAAATTAAATAAAATCGCTGTCAGCTACTATGAAGGTATTGAAATAATTATTTGTTTACAGCTTAATAAATGTTGTTGATTTTGTTGGGGTCAATTATTTACAAAATAGTAATAGCACTTTAGATAAAATTTAAGCCAAAAAAGCCCCACATTGCTGTGAGGCTTTTTTGTAAAATATGATGCTATGTTAACTATTAGTTAGCCTTCACAACTTTCAGCGTAATGGTTTCCTGACCTATCAGCTTCACAAAATAGATGCCTGCTTTTAGCTCATCCATTTCTGTCATGCTTATGGTGTTTAGTCCTTTTACTGCTGATACATTGCGTGTAGCTATTGTTCGGCCTTGCAAGTCTGTTACGATTACATTGTAGGCCTCATCCTGTAAGCTCACAATTTCTAATGAAAGTCCTTGTGTGAATGGATTTGGATACACATTCAATGTAGCTGACGGCATATTGCTTCTGCTTACCGATAACACATTGCTGT
>JBIINH010000046.1:0-14230 GCA_044337585.1 Bacteroidia bacterium | reverse complement strand
TTTACAGCCATTGCAGGAAACCTGCCAACCAGTGCTGCCATGATGGGTAATGTGGTAGTTTGGAAGCCCAGCAATACACAAGTATATTCAGCCAATGTGCTCATGGAAATATTTAAACTAGCTGGTGTACCAGATGGTGTTATTAACCTCATTTATCCTTCGGGACCTGATGCCGCTGATGTTATTTTCAACCATGCTGATTTTGCCGGTATTCACTTCACAGGCTCTACAGCAGTATTCCAGAGTATTTGGAAAACCATTGGCAACAATATTCATAAATACAAAACATATCCGCGTATAGTGGGAGAAACAGGAGGAAAAGACTTTATCCTTATTCACCACTCAGCCGATGTGGATGTGTGCAATACCGCTATTGTGCGTGGTGCATTCGAGTATCAGGGACAAAAATGCTCTGCTGCATCAAGGGTATATATTCCTTCTAATATTTGGCCTGCACTAAAAGAGAAAATGGTGGCAACCGTTAAAACTTTCAAAATGGGGCCCACTGAAGATTTTGGCAATTTTGTGAATGCAGTAATTGACGAAAAATCATTTGATAAGCTTGCTGCTTATATTGATGCAGCTAAAAAAGATGCATCATGCGGAATCATCGTAGGTGGTGGATACGACAAATCGAAAGGCTGGTTTATTGAACCAACCATTATCGTTACCAATGATCCGAAATACACCACCATGTGTGAAGAATTGTTTGGGCCAGTGCTTACAGTATATGTTTATGAAGCCAATGAGTTTGACAAAGCATTGGAGTTGGTAAATACCACTTCTGAATATGCATTGACAGGTGCGGTTATTGCACAAGACCGATACGCTATAGACAAGGCTACACATTATCTGCGCAATGCCGCAGGTAATTTTTATATCAACGATAAACCTACTGGTGCCGTTGTAGGCCAGCAGCCATTTGGCGGGGCGCGTGCAAGTGGCACAAATGATAAAGCCGGTGCCATGCAAAACCTAATGCGTTGGGTGAGCACTCGAACCATCAAGGAAACATTTGTTCCACCTACTGACTATCGTTATCCTTTTTTAGAGGATGATAAATAATAAAATAATACTTCATTTTCAAAGCTTTCCAATATTTACAGGGCTTTTTTTTTGATTATTTAAATTCTATTTTTTAACTTGTAAATTCAATTTATAATAAAACATGAAAAAAACTACTTCTATCTTAATGGCTACGCTGCTTCTAGGAATCAGCATGGTACAAACTAGCTGCATGGGCTCATGGGGCTTAACTACAAAAATTTACAAATGGAATGAAGATGCTACCGGAAGTAAATTTTTAAATAACTTAATCTTCTGGGTTTTACTAATCATACCTATTTACAGTATCAGTATAGCTGTAGACTTTATTATTCTTAATCTTATCGAATTCTGGACGGGTTCAAATCCTTTGGCTATGGAAGAAGGACAAATAGAAAAACAGATTGTGAGCAAAGGTGGGATAGATTATGAAATCACAGCAACAAAAAATCGTTTTGACGTGGTGCAACTTACCGGTGACAAGAAAGGTGCTATGCAATCAATTATTTTTAATCCTGAAAACAAATCGGCTTCGTTTGTCATTGAAGGAAAAGAATTGAAAGCGATTTCATTTGATGAAAAATCAGGTCTTGTAACCGCTTTTCGTCCTGATGGTTCATCATTCTCGTTCGGTGCCAATGCAAGCCTGGCTAGCATAAAAGCGCTTGGAGCTACAGATATGGCTATGGCCAAATAATTTATACAAGTAAAAATAATAATCAAAGAGGCTGTCCATTACCGACAGTCTCTTTTTTTTTTCATCTACATGAGAAAAATACTTTTTGTGTGTCTCGGAAATATTTGTCGCTCGCCCATGGCAGAAGGTGTAATGAATAAACTCATCAGACAAAGAAACCTGGAAGATTTGATTACATGCGACTCAGCAGGCACGGCATCTTATCATATCGGTTCGTTACCCGATAAGCGTACAATACAAGTATGTCTACATAATGGCATTAAACTTAATCACCGTGCAAGGGCATTTGTGCCAGAAGATATGTATTTGTTCGATTATATCATTGTCATGGACGATGCCAACCTGCGAAGTGTGCAACAATATGCTTCGGATAAATCCCCAAACATTGTATGCAAAATGCGTGACTATGATACAGCAGAAAAAGGGGGAGACGTGCCCGATCCTTACTATGACGGCATCAAAGAATTTGAAAATGTATATGAAATATTGGAAAGGTCTTGCAACAAGTTGTTGAATGAAATGGTTAAGACATACATAAAATAAACACAATTCATATCTCTTCAATAGAACGATATTTTACATATAGATTTTTTATGTTGCAGTAATCTTTCAATAGAATGGTAGATGTGTAAGTTTTCTTAAATGGAGAAGATTCATAGACTTTAATTATGCCAAAGAAAACCAGTAAAAAAAAGTAAATATAAAAGTTCAAATCAATATTAAATCCCAGGAAACTTGTTAGACATATGAATTCAACGTTTCAAGAGACTAGCAGCGGGTTAATGAGCCTCCGTTATATCATAATGACAGTTGTCGTTTTTGTGATACTTATTTTTGCAACGCTAAATAGGCACAGGCATGGTCATATGTATAATTACCATAGTGAGATCTTTTCTGATAAAGCAGGGTATCACGTTTATCTTCCAGCAATTTTTCTTTATCAGTTTGATGCCAAACAATTTCCTGATAGTATTGAGTTTAAAACGGGTGAAGGATTTACCTTAAACCGTGAATCCGGAAAAGTATTTACCAAATATCCATATGGAGTTGCTTTGCTTCAAGCTCCCTTTTTTCTTTCTGCACATATATGGTGTTTGTTGCAGGAACCAATCAATGCAACAGGGTATTCAAGGCCTTACCATACAGCTATAAATTTAGCGGCAGTAACTTATTTGTTATTGGGACTGATAGCTATGTTCCAATTTTTACGATCATATTTCAAAGAGAAAATGGTTATCATATCTTTATTCATTTATTTATTGGGTACGAATTTGTACTACTATGGTATAGCCGAAACAGGTCTCTCACATGTTTATTCTTTTTTTGCAACGGCTATGCTTTTGCTATTAAGTCAATCACTTAACCGAACAAATACAGTACAACTTGCAATAGGCACCGGATTGGCTGCCGGACTTATGATTGCATTAAGGCCACTAAATTTACTATTTGTGCCAATTGTTTTTTTTATTGGGTGCGCGTTTAATTTTAGGGTACTTACTTTTCGAAATCTTATTATCATGGCTGCAAGCGCAGCAATACTCGTTTTTCCACAGTTACTTTATTATCATTATCTATCCGGTTCTTTCTTTATATTTTCTTATGGGAATGAATCTTTTATTTATTTAACCGCACCAAAAATTAAAGAAGTTCTATAATGAAAATGATAGTGATAGGAGGTTTGATGATTTATTTGGTGCCGGATTGGTTTTACAAATTCACACTGTAAATCTGTGCTACACCAATTAATTTACCTTTTTCTTCAACCAATAGAGAGGTGATTTTATACTTCGTCATCAGCTCTTCTGCTTCGGCCATTTTTACCTCTTTAGATATCGTTCGTGGCTTTTTGGTCATAATGCCTATAGCTTTCATGGAGAAAAGCTTTTCTCCATTCTTATCCATAGCCCTGCGTAAGTCACCATCTGTAATAATGCCCGATATTTTATCTGATTTTAAAACGATAGCCATTCCCAGTCTACCTGCACTCATGGAATTAATAACTTCTTTTAGCGAAGCATTTTCAGATACAGTAGGTAAGTTTTTGGTGAGCATCACATTCTCAACTGTAGTAAGTAAGCGCCTGCCGAGTGATCCTCCGGGATGAAAACGGGCAAAATCTTCAGACTTAAATTGACGGGCTTTCATCAATGCCACTGCAATGGCATCGCCCAACACCAATGTGGCGGTGGTAGATGAAGTAGGCGCCAACTCAAGTGGACAAGCTTCTTTTTCTATTTTTATATTTAGGTGAAAATCGCTATGTGTTGCAAGCGTTGATGCGGGATTACCACTCATTCCAATTAGCTTAATTTTATTTTGCCTGAAATAAGGAATGATTTTAAGCAACTCTTCTGTTTCACCGGAATAGGAGATGGCCAATACGATATCTTCTTTACGCAACATTCCCAAATCGCCATGAAAAGCCTCAACCGGGTGCAGAAACATGCTGGGTGTACCTGTACTGGATAACGTGGCCGAAATTTTTTTACCGATTATACCTGACTTGCCAACACCTGTTACCACAAGCCTACCTTTTGTTTTAAGTATCGATTGAATGGCTGAATCAAATTGCTTATCAATATGCTTGGAGAGCAATTCAAGCGATTGCATTTCAATAGCAATCACTTCGCGTGCATGTTTGATATGAGTGCTCATGTGTTGATTATAAAAGGTTCATCAACGTGTCGGGCATAAGTCCCAACACAATAGTAATGATTAAGCAAGTTACTATTACCGACCAAAACATAGGTGTGGGAATAATTTTAGTTTCATTGGCTTGTTTGGTATACATGGCTAATATCACTTTAAAGTAGTAATAAACTCCAATTATGGAATTGATAACTGCGATGAGTGTGATGGTGTAAAGTTGGCCTTGAATTGCTTTTGAAAAAATATAGTATTTGGCCCAAAAACCAGCCAAAGGAGGGATGCCAGCCATTGATAACAAGAAAATAGTCAATATAAAAGCCAATGCACCATTCTTTTTAGCTAATCCGTTGAATGCATCAATATTCTCTTGTTTCATGAAAAAGAAAACGGGAATGGCAATAGCAAATGCGCCAATATTGGCAAAAGAATAGGTTGTTGCATAAAACAATAACGAAGACGCAGAATCAAATTTCAAGGTGAGAATAGCCATCAACATGAATCCGGCATGTGAAATACCAGAGTAGGCCAGCATACGCTTAAAACTTTGTTGGGAAGTAGCAATTAAATTTCCAATAGTAATGGTGAGCGCTGTAATGACTAAAAAAATAGGTTGGGTTTCAGTATAAATACTTGGAAAGGCAAGTGCCATTAGTCGAAAGAAAGCACCAAAGACGGTAATCTTTATAAGCGTTGACATGATGGTGGTAACCAATGCGGGCGCACCTTCATACACATCAGGACTCCAAAAATGGAATGGAACAGCAGATACTTTAAAAAAGAAAGCAGCAAGCATAAATACGATTCCGGTATAAAATAAGGGTGATATATTATTTGCAGAAGCATACTCATGTATGACGTTGAGTTGAAAACTACCCGCAGTTCCATATACCAATGCGATGCCCATCAATAGAAACCCAGATGCAAATGCTCCCATTAGAAAATATTTGAATCCTGCTTCGTTTGAGCGGGTATCAAATTTTCGGCTTCCTGCCATAATATACATCGAGATGGATATAATTTCGATGCCGAGAAACATCATGGCCATATTGTTAAACGAAAACAGTACAATAGCACCAGTAAGTGTAAATAAAAAGATGGCAGAATAATCTGTAACATGGTGCATCTCAGTTTTATAATAATCCTGAGCCATCATGAAAATAAGTGCAGTAATAAATATGGCAAGTCCTGAAAATGCTAATGCAAAGTTATCAAAGCCAATCATGTGCGACATGTCTAGTCCACCAAGCATTGCTTGAGCGTTTTGCCCCCATTGCCCCATGGTTACATAAAACAATACACCCAATCCGAGCAAAATTGCAGGAATTAATAATTTACGAAAGTTGATTAGTTCCGCTACTAAACAGAATAAACCTAATCCGGTTGCTATAAGTAATGTATTCACGTGTTACTAATTTTATGATGCATGCACATCTGTGTAGTTATTTAATTAAGCTTTGTTTTTGTATTGCAGAAATGACAGGCTCTGTTAGATCAAGTATCGGTTTTGGGTACAATCCAGTTGCAAAAATAACAACAGCAATTATTCCTAACACCAACCATTCATTCCATTTCAAATCTGTAAACACTTTTACCTTATCAGTGATATTTCCAAGCATGGTGTGCTGAAACATTCTAAGCATATAAACCGCACCTAAAATGATTGTTAATGTAGCGAATACAGCAAGCCAAGTATTGTAGCTGTATACTCCATATAAAAGCATGAACTCTCCAATAAAACCATTGGTTAGAGGCAGTGCGACACTTCCCAATACAACGATTAAAAACAGCGTATTGAATTTTGGAGCAATATTTCTAATGCCGCCCAGTTCATCAATATTATTTGTTTGTACTCGATTGTAAATGATATCAGCACAGAAGAACAGTCCAATTACGTTTACACCGTGTGCCAGCATTTGTACAACACTTCCTTGAAGTCCTTGAATGTTTAAACTAAATATTCCTGCAGCAATTAATCCTACGTGAGCAACTGATGAGTATGCAAACAATCGTTTCAAATCACGTTGCATAATGGCGATAATGGATGCGTAGACAATACCTATAACCGATAATGTAATAGCAAGAGGCCCCCATTCGGCAACGCCACTCGGTAAGATTGGTAGCAACCAACGTATAAGGGAATACGTTCCCATTTTAAGCATGATACCAGCCAAAAGCATGGTTCCTTGTGTAGGAGCTTCTTTGTATGTATCAGCCTGCCAAGTGTGGAAAGGCACAATCGGAATTTTAATTGCAAATGCAATAAAAAACATCCAAAACAGCCAACCTTGGTTGCAATCACATACTTTGTTGTTATACAATTCCCTTATATCAAATGAATGTGCTGGGTTGTACCAATATAATGCAATAAAGCCAAACAGCATGAGTAAACTCCCACCTAAAGTGTAGATGAAAAATTTTAGTGTAACCTGAATGCGGTTTGCTCCTCCCCAAAGCAAGGCAATAAAATAAATTGGAATAAGAGCTAATTCCCAAAAGATGTAATACAACAAACCATCCATAGCCATAAAGACACCCACCAAAGCAAATTGCATAGCGAGCATCAAAGCAAAGTAGGAGCGTCTGTTGCTAATTTCTCTGTTAAAGGTTGTGAGAACAATTAAAGGCAAAAGAAAATTTGTAAGCAAAAGCATCGCAATGGTAAGCCCATCTGCAGCAAAATGTAAACTTACTTTAGGAGCCGTAATCCATTCGCGGAAAAAATAAAAAGCTTCGCCAGTGCTTGAATAGCTCTGATATGCTGAGAAGGTAAGCACCATTTCGGCAAGTGTAAAAAACAGGGCAACACGAGAAGCCCATTTATCTCCTGAAAGCCAAACGGCAATGGCACCAATTAAAGGTAAGAGTAATAATTGCAATATCATTTATACAAACAATCTAATGATGAATAATAAAATAGTTCCTAAAACCATAGCAAATAGATAAAATCCGGTATTTCCGGTTTGAATCAACTTTAGCATTTTACCGGTTGCACCCGTAATTAATGCAGTAGCATTCACAATTAAATCGATTACCAATTTATCTATTAACACAAGAAATAAATCGGAAAGAACCATGACTGGCTTTACAAATATTTTCTCGTAAATTTCATCTATATAAAATTTGTGATACACAATTTTTCTGGTAGAAGGAAGCATTTCGCCTTCAACATGTGGCAACTCTTTATTGCTAACATACTTTTTACGTGCATACAAAATAGATACTACAGCAAGCGTAAATGCCAGTGTCATCAAAATAATCTCAGTGGTGTGGCTTATGTGATGCGATGTAGCAGATAATATCTTATTCCCGGGTGCTGTTACATAATCTAAGTAGTCCGCAAATTTGTTTGTAAATCCTAAACCTTGTGGGAGTCCCATAAATCCACCGATTACAGAAAGAATTGCCAATAAAATCAGAGGAGCAGTCATTAATAATGGACTTTCATGTATATGTTTTTTAGTTTCTTCGGTTCCTCTAAATGATCCGCTAAATGTAAGGTATACCAACCTAAACATATAAAAAGCGGTGAGCATAGCACTTGCCGATAGAATTCCCCAAACCAATTTATTGTGTACAAACGCATGAGCAAGAATTTCATCTTTTGAAAAGAAACCAGCAAATGGGAATATTCCTGATATAGCCAATGAACCAATCAAAAAGGTAAGGTATGTTATTTTGGTATATTTTGACAAGCCACCCATTTTGCGAATATCTTGTTCGCCATGAAGAGCATGTATCACACTACCTGAACCAAGAAACAGAAGAGCTTTGAAAAATGCATGTGTTACTACATGAAACATACCGCTTGAAAACGCACCAACCCCAAGGGCAGCAAACATTAAACCTAATTGCGACACAGTAGAATAGGCCAATACTTTTTTGATATCATTTTGCATCAAACCAATTACTGCTCCATACACACAAGTGATTACGCCTGCAACCAAAACCACCGACATTGCAGTTGGTGAAAGTGCATATAATACGTTGGAACGAACCACCATATAAATACCAGCTGTAACCATAGTAGCAGCATGAATTAGTGCAGAAACCGGTGTTGGTCCTGCCATGGCATCAGGTAACCAGGTTGAAAGAGGTAGCTGAGCTGATTTGCCCATTGCACCAATAAATAATAAAATACCGATTGCAGTGATGATTCCATTTCCGGATTCTAAACTTTTTGCAGCATCTATTATGCCATCATAATTGAGTGTACCAAAATAAAATAGCATGAAAAACATACCTAACAAAAATCCAAAGTCACCAATTCGATTCATGATGAATGCTTTTTTTGCAGCATTGTTGTATTCATTGTTTTTAAACCAAAATCCAATTAAAAGGTAAGAAGATAATCCAACACCTTCCCAACCAATAAACATCATCAAGTAATTATTTCCCATAACTAAAATGAGCATGAAAAATATAAACAAGTTTAGGTAGGTAAAAAATCTGGTAAAACCTTCATCATCGTGCATGTAGCTTATTGAATACAAGTGAATAAGCGAACCAATTCCTGTGATAACAAGTAGCATTGTTATAGTTAGAGGATCAACCTGAAACCCAAAGCTGATAGCTGTATTGCCAAATGTAATCCAATCAAATAAATCAATAGTGAATGAACCGGTCGGTACATTTACAAAAAGCATTACAGAACAAACAAAAGAAATGGCAACAGCCAAAGTTGCAATCCAACCACTTAAAGGATTTGGAACCCTTTTGCCCAATAACCCATTAATGGCAAAGCCAATGAATGGAGAAAGCAATATAAGCAGGGTAGGAGTTATATATGGGACAAAGTCAAAAGTCATGTTATCCATCTTCAGCTTACCATTTTAATTTGTTCAACACATTGATATCCGTACTGGCAAGGTTGCGGTAAATACTCATCAACAAAGCCAATCCTACAGCAACTTCTGCTGCTGCAACAACCATTATAAAAAATACAAATACTTGGCCTTCATTATTTCCGTTGTAAGCAGAAAATGAGACAAGCAATAAATTAACTGAATTCAACATCAATTCAATGCACATAAGCATGATTATGGCATTTCTTCTGATTAGTACACCAATCACACCGATGCTAAACAAGGTGGCACTTAAGAGAAGATACCAATTGTGAGATATTGCTAATGACGTATTTTCCATAGTTTATTTTTCTCTTTTTGCAAGCAATACTGCACCTACCATTGCTGACAGAAACAATACAGATGATATTTCAAAGGGTAATAAAAATTCGGTAAACAATCGCTGTCCTACCGCTTCTACAAATCCAATATTGGAGTGAGCAGGCATTTCATAATAAGCGGGCAATGCAGATTTCATAGAAGCCAACATGGTTACAAACAATAATCCTCCACCAATTACTCCTGCTGCTTTAAGTTTTATGGATTTGTGGGGTTCAGATTCTGCATTTAGATTTAAGAGCATCACCACAAACAAGAAAAGTACCATGATAGCTCCGGCATAAACAATAATGTGAACAATAGCTAAGAACTGAGCATTAAGTAATACGTAATGCCCTGCAATGGTGAAAAAGCAAGCAATTAAATACAATACGCTATGCATTGGATTTTTAGCAAATACCACCAACGTAGCCGAGATGATTGTTAATGCAGATAATACGAGAAATAAAACCTGTGTCATTGTTTGGGCAATTATAATTTTAATCTGTTTAATATCTTATAGATTTACATCCATATTGTATTTCTTTTTGCGTTTGTCCACATTTACCCGTTCAGATGGTGTAGTTCCTTCTACCAAAACATCTTTTCCAAAGATGAAGTTACCTCTTGTAAATGCTGGTGGCACAATGCGATCAGTTAAATACACTGCATCTTTAGGGCAAGCCTCTTCACACAAGCCACAGTAAATACAACGCAGCATATTGATTTCATATTTTGCTGCATATTTTTCTTCACGATATAAGTGTTCTTCTCCTATTTTTCGTTCTGCAGCATCAATGGTAATTGCTTCAGCCGGGCAGGCCACTGCGCATAAACCACATGCTGTGCAGTTTTCCCTTCCTTGTTCATCGCGTTTCAAAACGTGCATGCCTCTGTAAACAGGCGCTATAGGACGTTTTTCTTCAGGATATTTAATTGTTGCCGGTTTTTTAAATAAATGTTTGATGGTAATAAACATACCTTGAAAAACAGCAGGAAGGTATAAGCTTTCAACAAAGCTTAGTTCACGTTTTACAACTACTTTTGATCTATTTGTTAATGATTGCATGGTTTGAGGTTTGTTTATTTTACTTTTCAAAAAATGTAATCCAAGCTCCTGTAATAAGAATATTTAATATTGAAAGGGGGATAAATATTTGCCATCCAAGTTTCATGAGTTGATCAAAGCGGAAACGTGGCAATGTCCACCTTACCCACATAAAGAAAAACATAAAGAAAAATATTTTAGCAAAGAGAACGCCTACACTAACTGCTGCCGCAATATTTGGCGATAGGTTTAGGCTGTCGATAAATGGGAAATGGTATCCACCAAAATACAAAGTCGAGATTAATGCTGATGAAATAAACATGTGGATGTATTCAGCAAAGAGGTATAAACCCAATTTCATAGAGCTATATTCGGTGTGGAATCCGCCAATCAATTCAGATTCACTTTCGGCCAAATCAAATGGAGCACGACCACACTCTGCAAATGCACAAACAATAAATATTAGGAAGCCCAATGGCTGATAAATAACATTCCAATGGCCATACTTTTGCATATCAACTATATCGCGTAGGTTAAGCGAATTTGACATAAGCAACAATGCAATGAGCGACATACCTAATGAAAGTTCATAACTAATCATTTGTGATGAAGAACGTAATGCACCCATCAAAGAAAATTTATTGTTGGATGCCCATCCGCCAATCATAATGCCATATCCACCAATGGATACCATTGCAAAAATATAAAGCATACCTACGTTAAGGTTGGCAACTTGCAGGCTAAATTCACGGCCGTTGATATAAAATGATTTTCCCCACGGAATGATTGCGCTTGTCATCAAAGCTGTAATCATGAATATAGCGGGAGCGATAATAAATAAGACACGGTTAGAAGTATTTGGAATTATTTCCTCTTTCAGAAACATTTTCACACCATCTGCAATTGGCTGCAATAAACCAAAAGGACCCGCACGATCTGGGCCAACTCGGTCTTGAAGCCATGCTGCAACTTTACGTTCGCCATAAGTAGCGTATGCTGCAATTCCTAAGCTGATTATAAAAATGATTACTATAAGAATTGTTTTATCAAGTAATAATGTGAAGTCCATTAGCTTTCGATTTGTTTAATTTCATTAAGTTTAAATTCCTTTGGTTTCACCAAATGTTTGTATTTATTGGCCGAAATAACTGAATGTCGATTTGCATCATAGGTGTCCTCAATGGTCCAATCGGTTGTTTTCTTTTTATCAAAACGGCAGGTATTGCAAATAAATTCTTCAACTTCACCCCATTGGTCTTTTATGCCTGTAACACGCAATACATCTTCTCCTTTATACCAAAGCACAACTTTTCCGGTGCATTTATCGCAACTGCGGTGTGCTTTGTATGGCTTGGTAAACCAAACACGGCTTTTAAAACGGAATGTTTTATCAGTAAGTGCACCCACAGGACACACATCAATCATATTGCCTGAAAAATCATTTTCAACAGCTTGTTGGATATAGGTAGATATTTCGGCATGGTCACCGCGATTGATTACACCATGCACCCGGCCATCGGTTATTTGTTCGGCTACTTTCACACAGCGGTAGCAAAGGATACAACGCGTCATGTGCAGTTGTATTTTTTCTCCAATATCTATTTTATTAAATGTTCTGCGTTCAAAATCAGTTCGGGTTTTATAGCTACCGTGATCGTAGCTTAAATCTTGCAGGTGACATTCACCGGCTTGGTCGCAAACTGGGCAATCAAGCGGGTGGTTGAGCAATAAAAACTCAACTACACCTTTTCTGGCATCAATAACTTTTTCCGAAGTTTCATTTTTTACTTCCATTCCATCCATTACAGTAGTGCGGCAACTTGCTACCAATTTTGGCATCGGACGCGGATCTTTTTCAGAGCCTTTTGTAACTTCTACCAAGCATGTGCGGCAGTATCCTCCGCTGGTTTTTAGTTTGCTGTAAAAACACATGGTAGGAGGGGCAACCTCCGGACCAATCATACGTGCAGCTTGCAGTATCGTGGTTCCGTCAGCCACTTCTATTTCTATTCCGTCTATGGTTACTTTTGCCATATTTCTAATGTTAACTCCTTATTTTAATTTTTATCGAGTTGCTGTTCGTTTTTATTTATCCAATTTTCTATTTCCGCAATTAATGGATTAATGTGGTTTACTACCACACCCCAAACAATTTCCTGGTTTGTGTTTGCATAATCATGAACTATGCGATTTCGCAAACCTATAATTTGTTGAGTATGATTAATTTCGAGAATATCATTTTCTTGTTTAATTTTATTTAAGGCTTCTGCAATAATTGTTAATTCTCTTTCAACAGCCCTGAAAATAAGCCTGTTATTAACAAAGTCATTATATGAGTTTGTGTTCTTGGTGTGTTCAAGAATAGCTTTGGCTGAATCGAGTATATCTTCCATATAAATAAATATACGTTTATGCTGCATACACCAATTGTTTTGTAGCTTCAATATTCGCCATTAGAAATCGATTACGAATCGGTTTTAATAGCATCAAATCTACATGCCGTCCCAATATTTTTTCCAATTCTTCTACAAATCCAAAATATAAATCCGCATATTGTTCAACAGGAATTTCATCTTTAAATTTCACTAACAAATCTACGTCACTGTTTACATTGAAACGAGTATTTTCAAGCACAGAACCAAATGCATAAAGCTCTTTCACTTTGTACTTATTACAAAGCGTTTCCATTTCAGTTCTATGTTGGTCTAGCAGATTCATTAGTTCGTTTATTATAAACTACTGTACGCCATTGCAGGATCAAGGTTATTGCAATGGAAATAATATTTTACATGTTTAACTACTGAAGGATTTTTCACCAATTCTTCAAACTCGCTGCGGAAGTGGCGAATGGCACTTGCTACCGGCCAAGCTGCTGCATCGCCAAGTGGACAAATGGTATTGCCTTCAATTTTGCGTTGTATGTCCCAAAGCATGTCGATATCTTCCATTGTTCCATGTCCGTCAAGTACCTTATGAAGGATTTTTTCCATCCATCCAGTTCCTTCGCGGCAAGGGCTGCATTGTCCGCAACTTTCGTGGTGGTAGAAACGGGTGAAGTTCCAAAGATTTTTAGCAATATTGGTCGATTCATCCATTACAATAAAACCTCCTGAACCCAACATTGTTCCTGTTGCAAATCCTCCATCGGCCAGACTTTCATAAGACATTAAACGCTTTTCACCATTTGCCGTGGTAAGTATTAAATCGGCCGGTAAAATAGGAACGGATGATCCTCCGGCAACTACTGCTTTTAGTTTTTTGTCGTTAAGAATACCTCCGCAATATTCATCGCTGTAAATAAAATCTTCGACAGTGATACCCATTTCTATTTCATATACACCCGGTTTTTTAATATGACCTGATGCGGAAATTAACTTAGTGCCTGTTGATCTTCCAATTCCAACTTTTGCATATTCGTCACCACCATTATTAATAATTGGCACTACGGCAGCTATTGTTTCTACATTGTTTACTACAGTTGGGCACTCATACAATCCTTTTATTGCCGGAAATGGTGGTTTTATTCTTGGGTTTCCACGCTTGCCTTCTAATGATTCTAATAATGCAGTTTCTTCTCCGCAGATATAAGCACCGGCACCTACGTGCACAAATAAATCGAGGTTATAACCTGAA
>JBIINH010000044.1:0-14361 GCA_044337585.1 Bacteroidia bacterium | reverse complement strand
AAGACGCCATCAGCCCATGCAATAATAGCATTCGAAGAAAATTTGGCGGTAGGTTTTGCTCTTTATTTTTATAATTTTTCCACCTTTCGATCAAAAAAGGGATTGTATTTAGAGGATTTATTTGTGTGGCCTGAACACCGAGGAAAAGGATATGGGAAAGCACTATTTACCTATTTGATAGACAAAGCCAAACACGAAGACTGTGGAAGAATGGAGTGGTCTGTTTTAGATTGGAACCAACCTGCTATAGACTTTTATCTTGCATTTAGCGCAAAACCAATGGACGAGTGGACGACTTACAGGATTTCATTTTAAGTTATATTTAATAGGTATTATTGAACGGTAGGCTTTTATTCGCATTAAATTATACAACAGAAATTGGAGCAAACATCAAAACTAAATCGGTATAATAGTTTACAGATTTTTCAGTTTCTGAGGTTTGGTACGTTCTTTTTAATATCTATTCTTCTTGCAAAGATATCGGCATTTTACCAGCATGATTATGGCTTGAACTTGATAAGTCAGTATGAAAACCTGATGTTGGTTACTTCTAGTCTTACTTTTTTTTGGGTTTCGGCAATATGCAATACCCTTATTCCATATTACAATAACGCCAATTCCGTAAGAAAGAAAAAGGTACTGTTTAACACATTTGTTTTGCTTACAGCCTTTTCAATTCTTGCGGCCATCATTGTGGTAATCATGGGGCGTACCATTAGCGGCAAAGACAAATATTTATTTGACATGTTTGCTTTAGTGGTTTTATTAAACACTCCAACCTATATTACTGATTATATTTATTACCTCACAGGACAATACAAACAACTTATCCGCTGGGGTGTAATTACATTTGTTGCACAAATATTGTTGCTATGTGTACCTCTAGCTATGGGTTATTCCCTTGGGTTGGCTATCAATATGCTTCTGTTGTTATCCATGGTTAAGTTTTCATATACAGTATTACTGCTGATGAAATACGCAACCATCAGCGTGCAAACAAGGCTTTCGGCAGATTTTTTGAAAAAGGCAGTACCTATCATGTTTTCTATTTTGCTTGCAGGCAGCATGGAGTATATAAATAGTTATATTGTTGAATTTAATTTCTCAAAAGAAACATTTGCCATGTTTAGGTATGGCGCAAGAGAATTGCCCATATTTTTAATTTTAGCCAATTCATTGAGCAATGTATATAGTGGAGAAATTTCAAAATACAATATACAAGGCAATTTAGATGATGGGCTATCCAACTTAAAAAAATCTTCGCAAAGGCTTATGCGGTGGCTGTTTCCAGCCACTGTACTTACTTTTTTTCTAAGTCCTTATCTATTTAAATACGCCTATAATGAACAATTAATGGAAGGCTACAAGGTGTTCAATATCTACTTGCTTTTAATTATAAGCCGTATGGTATTTCCACAAACAGTTATCATGGGCATTTTAAAAAACAGGGTGTTTTATGTAATTTCATCAAATTACCTCATCATAAATATCATCTTATCATTTTGGTTTATTTACTTGCTAGGAGATATTACCGGTATTGCATATGCCACCGTTATTTCATACACCATAGAAAAGTTGATGCTTATTGCAGTGTGTAAAATGGAAGGCATTTCATTACGAAAATACACACCAATAGGGGAGTGGATTGCCTATTCATTATTGACATTGCTTGCCTATTACGCTTCCCTATTTGTGCATATGCCGGGCATATAAAAGTTAAATTTCGATGATGTTTCTTTGGTACACAATTACGGGTGAGCCATCAGTGAGGGTAACAGATTCAGGCTGTTGTTCATTCAACCTGGCAAATGATTTCCCAAAAAGATTTTCAAAATCCACAGCGATTTTATAAGACTTCACTTCATGGTCGTTCCATAGGTTTCGGGATATTTTGTATTCGGTGCAAGCTTTATTGTTAATTTTTGAATATCCCCAATAATGTTGGTTTAAAAATGCTTGAATCGACCCACTATTGATCGGTTTGCTATGCTTTTGGGCAATCAAACTTAGATTATGCCAAGTATCATTTTTTATGGCATACGAAATATTTATATGCTCTTCATCTTCATGCCATTGGTGTTTCATTTTGCGTGTATGGTAATCTTCTTTGTATAATATCCTCGCTACACTTGTGAGGCTATGTTTAGGAAAAAATAGTTTTGGAAAAGTTACTCCCGTGCGCCATTCATCTGATTTTAGTTTACGTTTGATATACATGCGTAAACTCATTTCCTCAAACTCACGATGATAAGGAACAGGAATTTTTAACACTTTTGTATCACTGTATCGAAGGGCCACTAAGCTAATATAATGTTTGCCTAGGTAATCATCTAGCATTGTACCTGCCGGTAAAAATGAATTAAGCCAATCGGGGTCTACAGCATAATTGACCGATGCGATGTTTAACCAATTTGCCCTAAGAAATTCCATTTTAAACATACAAGCAATTTATAAAACATCATTTAAAATCAGCATCTAATTTTGGTGTTCGGAGAACTGACATGAAATTAATTCATAAATGTGTTTATATATGTTTCTTTTTAACTGATATGGACATTGGCTTTTGCTACACTTCAATTCATTAAGAAGGATCTACATCAGCATATATGATGGTTCTGCGGTATTCTTTCTGGGTTAGCAAATCGTTGATACAATTTTTAATGAAGAATTTTAATGCCGGCAAGTTTTTATTGTTTCTGTCAACTTTTATCAATATTTCTTTGATATAGAAATTCTTTACTCTAGATACATATGGGCTTTGCGGCCCAATCAAATATTGACCCAAACGGTTGTATAGTTTTTCATATAAAGCATAGCCACAAGCATGAGCAATTTTTAAATCTTTATCTTTTACTTTTAACAAAATCAATCTCGAAAAAGGAGGATAGGCATACTCTTTTCTTTCACCCAACTCACTCGCATACAATTCATCATATTGATGATTTAGCACCGCTTGTAATACATGATGTTGTGGCATATGGGTTTGAATAATCACTTCACCTTGTTTGGTACTTCTTCCGGCTCGGCCACTCACTTGTGTTAGTAATTGAAATGCTCTTTCATGGGCACGGAAATCAGGAAAATGCATTAACTGATCGGCATTGATTACACCAACCAAACTCACACCTGCAAAATCAAGCCCTTTGCTTAGCATTTGGGTGCCAACTAAAATATCAGCTTCATGAAGTTGAAAACGTTGGATGATTTCGGCATGGCCATTTTTACTTCGTGTAGCATCCAAGTCAAGTCTCAGCACACGTGCCGCTGGAAAATGAGCCGATAATTCATCCTCAATTTTCTCGGTACCTAGTCCTTTCAAATCCACCTTATGAGATCCGCACGCTTCACAATTAACCATACGCGGCACCGTGTAACCACAATAATGGCATTTCAATGAGTCATTGTATTTATGGTAGGTTAGGCTAATATCACAATTTTTACATTTAACCACATGATGGCAATCTTCACATTCATAAATTGGAGCATAGCCTCTTCTGTTTTGAAATAAGATAATTTGTTCGTTCCTGCTGAGGGCATCGCTTATATGCTGCATCAGTTGAGCACTGAAGTTACCGGTCATTTGCTTGGTGCGTTTGTCTTCAGCAATATTTGCCGTATGAATATTTGGCATGGCAATATTTCCATGTCGTTGGGCAATTTTTACCAACCCAAACTTCTGTTGTTGCGCATTAAAATAAGTTTCGTAGGCAGGTGTAGCACTCCCAAGCAATGTTTTGCATTGGTGGATATGTGCCAACATAATTGCAGCATCTCTTGCTTGGTATCGTGGTGCGGGATCAACTTGTTTGTAACTTTGCTCGTGCTCTTCATCAACAATAATTAATCCCAATTCCTTGAAAGGAAGAAATACCGAAGAGCGGGCACCAATAATTATTTGCACTTTGCCTTCTTGCACCTTGTTCCAAATTTCCATACGTTCGTTTGAGCTGTATTTGGAATGATAGGAAAGAGCTTTGTCTCCAAAATATTTATTGATGCGGCCAATAATTTGAGAGGTAAGTGCAATTTCAGGTGCCAGAAAAAGAACTTGTTTTCCTTTGGCAATTTGTTCTTCGATAAGTTTTACATACACATGGGTTTTACCACTCGATGTAACCCCATGAAGCAATACTACATCCTTATTTTCCCATTCAGTCTTTATTTGCACCAATGCACCCGATTGGTTTTCGTTTAGGGAAAATACTTCTGGTACTTTGTCTTCATTTAGGTGTAAGCGGTCTACGTGCAAATCATATTTTTCAAACACACCTTTTTTTATAAGCGTTTGCAACGGGCTTTCGCTGCAAGCTGCTTTTTTTAGCAACAGTTTTTTCTCAATATTGGCATGCTCTTGTTTCAGTTGTAAGTAGGCCAACAGCAAATTTAGCTGAGGTTCTTTGTTGTCTAGTTCGTCAAATAAAAGCCTAAGTTTTTCTTCGTTTTGCTCAATTTCTTGATGAAGCCTGATGCAACTAACAAGTTTGGGTTTGTAGGTTTCGTTCACCGTTTCTTGCATGTTGATGAGGCCTTTTTTATATAAACTTTTTAGTAAAGGCCCAACATTTTTAAGCTGCACAATTTCGATGATATCATCAAGATACAAATTCGGTTCTTTGGTTAGTGCTTCTACAACCAAGTATTCCTTGTCACTTAATTCGGCTATGGCTAAATCAGCATCAGGGTGTAAAGAAATATAGGTTTGACTTTGGGGCTTAAGTGCAGAGGGTAATGCCGCCTGCATAATTTCTCCAAGGCTGCACAAATAATAGTCGGAAAGCCAATGCCAAAATCGCATCATGCGTTGGTCGGCAATGGGTTCATCATCCATCAATTCCAATACATACTTGGCTTCGTAGCCCATAGGTGGATTGTGATGAATTTCATCAATTACACCCGCATATATTTTTTTGTTGCCAAATTGCACCAGGGCTCTTTTGCCAATGGCTATTTCATGCTCTTGTTCCCGTGTTACCCTATACGTATAAGTTTTAGGCAGCGACAGTGGAAGAATGATATTGACAAATGTGGCGAAGTGCTCTTGCATGAGTGACCGAAGTAACGAAAATTAACATCCAAATGTAAAAGAGTTCGAATACAGTTATACACAAGGTTACCCCTTTTCCAGTTTGGGATAATCGAACCACAATAGTTTGCCGCATTGATCAGTAACCAACGACCAATTTGATACATCAAGATGCAACAGTGCAACTCCTGAAGTGGGAACATTATCTACAAAGCTGTTGCTTAAATGACCAATAAGGCTTGTTATGGTTGGATTATGACCTACAAGCATTACATTTTTAAATTGGTCGGGAACTTGTCGCAGCAAATGAATGATATCGCTTACTGCGGCTTCGTATATTTGAGTTTCAAATTTGATGAGTGCCTCGGGAAGTTTTAGGGTTTCACAAAATATGCGTGCAGTTTTTGCCGTTCGTTTTGCAGGGCTGCATAAAATAAGTTCAGGGGTAAATTTTTCACTTATTCTTTTGGCCATGATGGGGGCATCATGTTTGCCTCTATCGTTTAGCGGACGGTCAAAATCTGATTGAGCAGTATTCTCCCAGCTTGATTTGGCATGGCGCATCAATAATAGTTGCTTGCTCATTACTGTTTAGAGTTCTTCGCCACCTGCTTCACCTTGTTCATCTCCAAACAAACCAAATTCATCAGCTTCTTCATCACTTATTTCACCGGGAATTTCGTCTGTTTTATCTAAATAATTTTTGGTTATTTCTTCAAACTCATCATCATCAACCAAGCCAAATTTCTGAATTTTATCATATTGTTTAGGTGAAGGGCCAATGGTTTTGGTACACGTAGGATATTTTACACCGGCTTTTTCTTTCATCTCTATACCAACTAATTCCAAGTGCAGGGTCCACATTTCAATAAAATCATATATATAAATAATTTTTTGATGCGGGTCATCAATATAATCCTGCAATTGAGCCTTTTTCATAATCGGAATTTTTTTTGAAGGATCTTCATCCTCATCATCCGACATGTCTTCGAGGGTAATTTCTTGTCCACGTTTCCAGCTGTCGGTACTCATGTAAAACGAGGCCAATTGTTTTTGGTCAAATCCTATAGAGTCCAAGATGGCTTTATGCAAATCCAAAAAGGTTTGCGGAGATTTAATTTCAATTACACGGTAAATGTCTTCGTATTCTTCAAATGACACTTTAAATTTATATACAGCCATGAGGTTGATGTTTGATTTATGATGGGGCGAAATTACATTTTTCGGTTAAAACAAAAACCGCTATTTATCGAATAAGGGTAACATTGCCCGAAGTGCTCTTTGTGGAGCCATCCCAACCTGTGTAGGTGATGACGTAAACATATACATCCGTTAGAACTAACACACCATCTTTGGTTCCATCAAAGAATTCATATTTGTCATTGGTGCTAAATACCAATTGTCCCCATCTGTTGTATAGTTTCAGGTCGTAATCTTTGACAAATACAGGTCTTGGTTTCCAAAGGTCGTTCGTGCCATCGGTATTGGGAGTAAAGGCATTGGGTACATAAAGTAAAGGAGATTGTATAAGCTCAATGGTATTGGAACGACTGGTAAAACTAAGGCTTTTTATGGGTTCGTGAGCGGTTACTGAATAAAAATATATTCCGTTGTCAATATTGAGTTTATTATCCGTAAATAGGGTAGAATCAGCAGTAATATTACCTGCAATAACCGGAGATTGCCCGGGTTCTTCCTTCGCCACAGAATAATATTCAACCCCATCAGGCCAATAGAGGTAAGGATTCCAAGTCATTTGGTGCTCAAAGGGCAGAGAGATTCCTTTTAGGTGAATGCTGCATGCTTCGTCATTTAACAGACTTTCTAAGCCACATACATTTTGTTGGCGAATTTGATAGCAATAGGATTGTTTGGAAACTTCTACCTGCTCATCAAGATAATTGCTGTTGGCATTGTTATTCGCACTATTAATTAACTCATATTGACCTTCAGTTAGTGGTTTGCGATAAATTTTGTATGCACTAAAACCGGTATCACTGCTTGGCTGCCATTGTATCTCCAACGATTTGTTGTCAACTACCGTTACGGTGAAAATGCGCAGTTTGGCAGGAAAATCTTCAGGTTTGCTTACACTGCAAATAAATGCTGAGGTATCGCCTATATTTCCGCATATGGTAACCGGATAGGCAGCATAGCAATAGTCACTAAACTCATGGCCTTCTGCCACATCAGTTATGGTCACATCGGTTTCTTTTACCAAATCTCGAACAGTAGTGAATGTGCCATTGGGATTTTTACGTATAACCACAAGATGAGAAAAGTATTTATTTGGGTTGTAAACCTTAAATCCGATGTCTACCGTATTGTTATCAATACGTTTGATACAGCGAAATCCGGGACCAACTCCGGCAGGAGGAGGGAGTACAATTATTTTTACCCTAAACGTTTTATTGCGAGGGGTTGGGCATTGGTTGTCTATAGCGAATACCTGCATAAATAAGGTATCATCAGCTCCAATATCTTCGCATACCGAGCGAAATGAAAAAGTAAAAGTTGCTTTACCCAGTTCTTGTGTTTTGGAATGACTAAGTAATCGCCCGGTGTTAAACACATTGCCCGATAAAGAAACATAAACAGAATCAGCATTGTCGGTATCCCAAATGGTGGACGTAAATTGAAGTGTATCCGTAGCAAATACATACACAATAGTGTCGTTTGCATTGAAAAAAGCCTGTGTTGTGGCTGTGTCTTCTTTGTACATGCTACAGATTGTACGAGATGGACTTGATTCAATATCGCATTGATTTAAAGTAGTGAGGTAATAGCAATAGTTTATTTCTTGGTGATTATAGGCAAGTGAATCGATAAAGAGTGTTTCAAATCGGTTGTCAAAAACCTTATAAACCAGCGAAGACTCAGTAGCTTTGGCGCGGTAAATCCTTATTTTACGGGTATTTACATCAATCACTGGGTCCCATTTTATCCTAGCCACGCTATCGCTTATATATGAAAGACATTCAGGAAAAGGAATAGCCGATAATGGGGGCGCAGCAATAGCAACACGTATCCATGCGGTATCGCTGCGTGTAACTGGACAGCCGTTGTCATAAGTAAACAGGCGTAAAAGAAATGTGTCGCCAATATTGCTACAGTCACTTCGCCAGCGCAAGGTAAGTCGGCTGCTTCCAATACTTAACCCATTGATATTTGCAAAACGCTGTAAGTTAACTGTAGGTTGATTAGGCGTTGCAAATAAAAATGTTCCAGACCAACTTGTGTATATCGAATCATTGTCACGATCAATTATATTGGTGGTAAAATTCAAACTATCACCAGCAATAATTGTAAGGAGGGTATCCTTCATTTCAGGTGCAAAAATGGAAACATCTAAGCTCATTTTTAGCAAGGCATTATTACAACCGCCAATAGTTGGGTCGAATGTGCGTTTACCTTTATTGATAGTGCTCCATGCATTGGGTGTTGTTGGAAATCCCGAAGAGCCACCACAGCCTGCACACACTGATTGGTACACAATACCTTCAGGATTAAACCTGCTTGTTCCGCCATCTACGTGGTCGGCTGAAAAAGGATCGCCTATGAAAGTAGCATATGAAAGTGTTTTTATCTCGGGAGAAAACACCGCAAGATAAAAGTCACTGCCATCCGTTGTGGTTTGAAAAGCATCAAAGGTTGTAGGTAAGCCGCTTGTATTTCCCATCTCAGGCTGACTATTTTGATTGGTTTCTCCTCCCCATCCAGAGAAATAGATGCGACCACATATATCTATCAAAAAGGCAGTAGGGGAAAGTGTCGGTTTCGTTCCGCCTTTTCCAAATGTGGTAGAAAGCAACAATTGGTCAAGATCATTATTGAATTTGCTGATAAATTGTTTTGCCCCTGTTACTCGGTAAGTGCTTCCTACCAATGGGAAAACTATGCTTTCGGTTTGTCCGCATATATAGGGGTCGCCATTTTTATCAACTTGTATCAAATAGGATTGGTCGTAAGTATTGGTGCCGAAATACAAAAATCGTTGTAAGGAGTTGCCCGATATTTTTGCCACGAATGCATCAACGCCACCTTTTCGTGTAAAGCTGGTGTTGGTAGGTGTAAGGTTATTGCTGGTGGTTCCTCCGGTAATGAAATAGTTATTCAACGCATCAACTGCTATTCCAAATACTGCATCATGTCCGCTGCCTCCCAAATATGAGCTAAATTGTAAGGCATTGAGTGAGGAACTGAAACGGGCAATTAATCCATCTTGCAATCCGCCAATCGTAGTTTGAAATCCATTTTGAATGGGAATAGTAGATCGTGTGGCACTTACAATTACAATATTTCCAAAATTATCTAAAACAACTTCACCTCTAAATTGGTCGGCAAAGTTGTATTTTAATGGTGCACTGTTTGGATCATAAACATAATTGGTATTACCATTGATACCATCATTAGTTGAACCGCCAAAATATGTTGAGCCTATTAAAGCTGTGCCTGCAGCATTAAATCTTGTGACAAAAATATCATATTCGCCATTGTAAGTTTTGTCATAACCATTGTTTGAAACTGGGAAATCATCAGAGTGAGTACTGCCAAAAACAATAAGCTCTCCGCTTGGATTGCAAACCATTGAGTGAGGTTGCTCGTTGCCGTCACCACCCAAATAAGTACAATAAACCAAGTTGGTACCGTTAGGATTGAATTTTAATATTCCGCAATCACGCGCCAGATTTTCATTGTCATCTCCACCATTAAATACAAGTTGAAATGCTCCTAAAGTTGTTGGGAAATTTATATTATAAACGGTACCTCCAGCATAACCATTACCAGCAAGATCGTATGTAGCAGTGAATCCAAAGTTGTCAGCAATTGAGCCACTAAATGTGCCAAATACAATCTCAGGGTCGATGATAAAAGGAAACAATCTATTGTATTTACTACAATCAAAAGAAAGTTCATTAATGGCAAATACGTAGCTTACAGGAATTTCTCCATTACCCAACTCAGGTTGATAACCTATGGGTGCATTCTCGCGAATTGCAGCTACAGCTGTATTGATTTCAAGTGTTTGGTTATGCAGTTTAATATCATCTACACCCGAATAGCTAAGTTTTATCAAATCCGGATTGGCAAGTGGTTTAATGTGGAAGTTAATTTTTAATCTCTCATCTAGGGCAATGATTTCCATATCAATGCCGGGATAAATATTCTCAAGTACGATTTTGCCATAAGCCCTGCAACCACTTTTCCACTTATTGGGATCTTTGCCTCTAAAATAATTGTAGTATTCTGATGAAGGGTCGTATTTACGAACTGTTGGTTTGCTCGCACCTTTTAACTGAACTGCATAATTATGACCATTCACAACGCCCACATTGCCATTATGTAAAATGTCATGAAGTGCTTTTTCATCAATCATAGAATAGATCAGTCTATTTTCTGTTATAAATAAAGTACCTCCCGGAATCTGTGCTTTAAACAGTATAGAATCTTCCCACTGCCCTTTATTTTCTATGAGCTTGATCGTGTTTTTAGAATACTCATTAACAGGAGTTATGTGCGCATAAACAAATTGTAGATGAGCAATCAGTGTGATGCATATAAATGAAATTCGCTTTTTCAGATTGAACAAATTTAAATAATCCTCTTGAATTGAAAACTTAATATATTTACCAATTGTCATTTTATTGTACCAAAAATAATTTACAATTCAGATGGAAAAGCAATCACTAGTGGTACTTACAGGTGCTGGTATAAGTGCCGAGAGTGGAATCAAAACATTTAGAGACAGTGACGGATTATGGGAAAACTACCGAATAGAAGAGGTTGCTACACCCGAAGCTTGGAATGCCAATCCACCGTTGGTACAGGAGTTTTATAATATGCGCAGAAAAAGCGTGCTTGAAGCCCAGCCCAATGCCGCACACACAGCCTTAGCTGAATACGAGAAATATTTTGATATACATATTATCACCCAAAATATTGACGACTTGCATGAGCGGGCAGGGTCAAAAAATGTGCTGCACTTGCACGGTGAAATCAGAAAATCGCAAAGTACCCATAACCCAAATCTTGTTTATAATATTGAAGGTTGGGAGTTGAAAATGGGAGATACCTGTGAGCTTGGAGCACAATTACGTCCATTTATCGTGTGGTTTGGCGAGGCTGTGCCAAAAATGGATGATGCCATCGAACTTGTTCAGGAGGCTGATATTGTTATGGTTGTAGGTACCTCATTGCAAGTATACCCCGCAGCAGGTTTGGTAAACTATGCGCCTGCATCTTCACCAATTTATATAATTGACCCGGGAGCGCCTGCATACAGCCACAGAAATAACCTTACTTTCATTCAGCAGAAAGCCGGAATAGGTGTGCCAAAATTGCTGAAGAATCTGATGAACAATTTACTATAACCAAAAATTACATAGCCGTGGTAATTTTATGAAGATTTTTAGGAAATTTAAATCAATTTTGCACTGTTGAAAAAAGCAATCCACATTTCAGTATCATTTACACTCGCCATTAGTATCTTATTGGCTTATGCCGGTGTACCTATGTATTCCATGATTTGCAAAATGGATGGGCATACTGCGTATGCGCTTATCAAAGAAAATGCAGGATGCAAACACGAACAAAAAAACACCAAAAAGAAAAGTTGCTGCTCGGAAAATATTGAAGATGTCTGCGAAAAACTTTCAGATGATTGTTGTGATTTTTCAACCAAAGTATTAAAAATCGAAGAGCCATTTACACCTTCAAAATCTTTACAAGTTGCATTAACGCCCCTTTCAGTTGATCTTATCTTCAATGAAATATTTTATATTTCTGTTAATCAGTCAAATCATTTTGCCCAGCAAAACAAGGTGCCGCCAGATATTGGTATAGCCAGTCATAGTCTTGTTTTTATTTCTGCATTCCGCATTTAAGATAAATTGATGATTTGCCACATGCGGTGGCTCATAGAATTTTCTATTCAATCAATTTATTATTTATGCAACAAATAAGATTCATTATTATTTTATTGTGTCTTTCACAATCCATAAAGGCTCAAACCATCAAAGGAAGTGTGATGGATGCGCAATCTCGCAAACCACTTTCAGGTAGCACCATCAGGTGGATTACCGACAATAAAGCAACAACTGCAGATGCCGGTGGTGTTTTTGAAATTGCCTATCCTGTAAAAGTGCCCAATAAACTCATTGCAACGTATGTAGGTTACGTTTCGGATACTATTGCATTTAACAGCCAAACTGAAATACACTTTATGCTGAAACCTTCGGCAGTATTGGAAGAAGTTGAAGTGCGACAAAAGAAAGACCCGCTCGATTTTAATACCATCGATCCCATCAACAGGCAATCGATTGGCAAGGTAGAATTGCAAAAAGCTGCCTGCTGCAACCTGAGCGAAAGTTTTGAAACCAATGCCACTGTTGATGTATCATATGCTGATGCATTAACCGGAACCAAACAAATTAAAATGCTGGGACTTGATGGCTCATATACGCAAATTCTGACAGAGCAAGCGCCATCTATCCGTGGGCTCTCAACAAACTACGGACTGGCACATATACCCGGCACTTGGGTGCAGGCCATCGATATCACCAAAGGCATGGGCTCTGTAGTGCAGGGCTACGAATCAATGGCCGGACAGATTAATATTGAACTCGCTAAACCTGAAAAATCAGAAAGACTATTTGTAAACCTTTATGCCGGTGATTTGGGACGTTATGAAGCAAATGTGCATTTGGGCCATCGTTTAAATAAGCGGTGGAGCACACTTTTATTGACCCATGCCAGCACCATTGCCACGAAAAATGACTTTAACAAAGACGGTTTTATTGACGTGGCAACCGGTTACCAATTTAGCGCCCTTAACCGCTGGAAATATGAAAACCCGGGCAAGCTGATGAGCAGTTTCGGGGTATTTGCCAATACCGATCAGCGCAATGGCGGACAACTTAATTACAGCGGAATGGAAGATAATATCAATAAACGCTATTATGGTGTAGATGTTCGAACCAATCATATCGAAGGATTTGGGAAAGCTGCCATTGGTTTTGAAGGCATGCCGTATAAAAGTCTTTCATTTCAAGTGGATGCACGCTATTACGATCAGCAATCGGTATATGGCGCTAAATCTTATAATGGTAATGAACAAACCCTCTATGGAAATTTGGTTTACCAAACTATTATTGGAAGCAGCGAACACAAAATTAAAACCGGAGCCTCATTTATGTACGATAATTTTAATGAGCGCTACATCGATTCGGCCTTTAAACGAACCGAAATAATTCCCGGAGCATTTGCAGAATACAACTATGACCGCCTGAATAAATTTTCACTGCTTGCAGGTGTTCGCACCGATTACCACAACTTGTTTGGCGTATTGGTAAATCCCAGATTGCATATGAAATACAATTTCAGCAAAACAACTGTATTTCGTATAAATGCAGGCAGGGGAATGCGTGTGGCCAATATTATGATTGAGCATCCTGCTGTGTTGGCCAGTATGCGCACCGTAGTGGTGCAAGAACGTTTTACACCAGAAATTGCCTGGAACTACGGAGCTTCATTCACCCACAAATTCAAAATATGGCGCAAAAATGCCACGTGGGTAACGGATTATTTCTACACCAATTTCGAAAATCAGGTAGTTGCCGATATGGACCAAAGTGCCAATGCGATTTATTTTTATAACTTGAAAGGCAAGTCATATTCGCAAACATTTCAGACCGAGTTTGTATACGAACCCATCAAACGGTTTGAAGCACGATTGGCCTGGAAATGGCAGGACGTGAAAACCACATACAACGGAACCTTGCTTGACAGACCGCTGGTATCGCGCAACCGTATTTTGGTAAATCTTGCCTATGCCACGCGTTTCGACAAGTGGAAATTTGACCTTACCGGAAAATGGTTTGACCGCAGCCGCGTACCTACTACATTTGTAGATGGAACCGAAACCAGATATGGATTTTACTCACCCGATTATATGGTATTTAATGCGCAGGCTACCCGCAAGTTTAAAAAGTTTGAACTGTATGCAGGTGTTGAAAACATCTTCAACTTCATTCAGCAAAATCAGATTGTGGATGCTGCCAATCCGTTTGGCCCTAATTTTGATGCCTCACTCATCTGGGGTCCGATAATGGGACGTGTGTTGTATGCGGGTTTCAGGATGGCGATCAGATAGGGATCACGCCTATGGCGTGACAAGTGTGGGAATGTTAGAATGCTTGAATGCCGGAATGCCGGAATGAATAAATGAATAAATGAATAAATGGAATAGAGAGGCGAGAAACACGCCTGTGGCGGCACAAGTTTTTGAAGCGAGACAGATATTTGTTTGTTCAATCTCTTTGCGTTCTTTTAGTCATGTG
>JBIINH010000182.1:0-4166 GCA_044337585.1 Bacteroidia bacterium | reverse complement strand
TAAGCAAAGGGAATAGCCGTAACGGCATCCAATGCCATAATCCAGATAAAGTATTGAATATATTCAGGGTGTTCGGGAATGCGCAATGCAGAAGCAATAAGCGGTGTAAATAAGGTGGCCATAAATACAAACAGCACCGAAGTGAAAATTAGTGAAAGCAAGGCAGTGGTATACACTTGCTCCGGTTTATCTTTTTTATTTGCAAATCGGAAAAAAGTGGTTTCCAATCCATAAGTCAACAGTACATTGAAGAAAGCCACATAGGCATACATCTGAGTATTGATACCATATTCTTCGGGACTAAAAATATTGGTATACAACGGAACCAGCAAGTAGTTTAAGAACCTGCCGGCAATATTGCTGATGCCGTACACGGCAAATTGGGACGCCAGTTTTTTGAGTGCTGCCAAAGTGTTTGATTAACGGTTCAAATGAAACGGAATAAGTATATGATTTGTATTATTATTTTGCACAAAGTGTGTTATATGTCCAAAAATAGAATTGCACATTAACTTACTAATGTTAACACGATAACTAATTGTACTGTGCTTCTATATCAGTATCATATGATTTGTTCATACTAATGCTAATTTGTAAATGTACGTTTATCTGAATATATAGTTACAATCCATAAGTACTCATATAAATTATATTTTTACCAATTTAAAGAAACATGTATTTACTGTTTTGGCAAATAATTTATATCCTTTTTGATATAAATACGCGTACATTTCCGTATTGATTATTGATTCGAAATCAGCGCCTAAACACTCCACTACAAGATAGGTTGGTGTGTATTTGTTCCAGTTATTACTTTTTAGAATTTCTAAATCCAGCCCTTCAACATCAATACTCATAAAATCGATATCTTGGCCTTTTGGCAAATACTTATCAAGAATCGATTCCAAAGTGTAACACTTAATAGTTATTTTCTCCAATAATTTGGCACCATCAAGTACTCTTTGCTCTGATAATACCGAATCAAAACCATTTATGGCGGGCTCTTCAAAACTGTAGTAAATTAAATCTGAAGTGGCTAAAGAAACGCCAGCTTCAATGTTTATATCTTTACTCCTATATTTTTCAAAAGATATCATGCTTCCGGGCATAGCATCTACATTCATTCCTCGCCAACCCAGTTTGTAGAATAAGTAGGTATTTGAGAATCGAAAAGGGTGATGAGCTCCAATGTCAATATAAAAGCCAGATTTTTTTCCTTCAAAATACCTTCTGAGCAACAAATCTTCTCCCTCCTGGCTAAAGCTTTTGGTATAATATCGACCGATAAGCCGTTGCTTTAAATCATAAACCTTACGGTGGTATTTAGAAGGTAAAACATGTTGAAGCATATAATGAAATAATTTAAAATCTTATGTTTAATAAGTAGCGCAATATATGCATATATCTGTTGACGTAAAATTCAATGTGTTAAGTATGTTACATATTAGTATTTATGACTATTTATGTAGTATTTTTTTACACAAGATGGATTTTTATTGGCTCTGGAAAATAGACTTTATTATGATATGGTTTAAGATTTATTGATAAGTATAATGCATCTTAAATGAATATCTTAAAATACTTACATTTGAATCGCAATCTTGTATTATGATTTTATATAGCGCAAAAGCTTAAACAGGTTACGAAAATCAAACGCACTAATAAATACACTCCACATAAATGATGGCTTATAAATACTAAGGAAGAGTAGAAGGCTCAATAATTGTGTACATACAACAGCCCAAGCTGCTCCATCAATGCCGTATCTAGGGATGAAGTAAAGTTGTAAAGAAACTGAAACTATAAAAATGACAATATAGAAATAGATAAAAAGTTTCTGTTTATTCTGTGCCAAAATCCATGCACTCCAAAGTGTACCAAGGTAGGCAGGTACTACAGTTAAAATATGGATTTTAAAAACACCCGGTGCCAAATTGTATTTTTCCTTATATAAAAAGGTAATGACTATATCACCTAACAAAAAAGCACCGATAATGATAAAAATTCCAATCCACAAAAGAAGGGACATCAGCTGCGTAAATCGCTCTTTAAACAATTCTTTATTGTCAATATTATTTAGTAGCCCCGGAAGTACAGCACCACTCACAGCTGCTGAAATAAAGTAAGAGGCTTCGCTGATGCGCACAGCAGCATTGTAATTTCCAAGCTCAGTCAATGATAAAAATCGTTTGATGAGTACAAAATCCATTTTCAGGTACACAAGCATTATAAAACCAGACAATACAAAGGGAAATGATGCTTTAAGTAAATAAACACATTCTTTATAACGGGCATCCGCAATACGTAGTTTGAAAGATGATTTTTTAAAAAAATATAATTGGATTGCAACCGAGATGATTGATTCTACCAATAACATGGAACTGAAGTAGATGAGTGAAGCCTGAAACCAAATCAACAGGATTTTGATAATTGATGATATGGTAAGCGTTATTACCTGATTGATAGCATTAAACTTTCCTTGAACATTGGCACTAAAATATAAATCAATGATGGTAAAAGATTGAAATAGCATGGATGCGGATACCACTAATACAATTAAAGTTTGAAAATCACTGTCGCGCATCGCAGAATAAGTAGTAGCCACAACGATGGCAAGCAATGCACCGGCAATACGAATAGCTAATGCCGAACCCATAAGGGTATTGGTATCTTCCTTTCTTAAAACGAGCTCTCGGGTAAGTATTCCATCCATGCCGGCAGTAGCCACTATTGTAAATACGGCAGCAAGGTTTAGTGCATAACCCAAGATGCCAAACTGCTCAGGCCCTAAAAATCGGGCAACCAATATGCCCACCAGCAATCCCGATAAAATTCGTGCCGATTTCTCAATCAGTATCCACGTAGTATTCAGTGCATATTTTCTTCCGTGTTGCATGTGTGTTGCGATATCCTTTATATTGCAAATAAAACCAAATCATTTAACCATTATCAAGTAAACGTGCAGTCGGCAGTATTATTTCTCATTTTCAATCGTCCGGATACCACCCAACAGGTTTTCGAAAAAATTCGGGAGGCCAGGCCTCCAAGGCTTTATGTAGCGGCCGATGGCCCTAGGAAAAACAAGGTGGGCGAAGAAGAAAAGTGCCGTCAAACCAGGTCAATTATTGACAATATAAATTGGCCTTGTGAGTTGAAAACGCTATATAGAACGGATAATCTTGGCTGTAAAGTCGCAGTAAGTGAAGCCATTGATTGGTTTTTTGAGCATGAAGAAGAAGGAATCATACTGGAAGATGATTGCTTGCCTGATGCAACTTTTTTTCCCTATTGTGATGAGCTGCTATTAAAATACCGCAACGACAACCGCATCTGGCATATCGCAGGTTTCTCTATCGAGCAAAATAAAGTGGAAACCTCATACCGATTTTCCAGGTTGGTACCCATTTGGGGTTGGGCCACGTGGCGCAGGGCTTGGAAGCACTACGATCGGGAAATGACCATGTTTAATCCTGATGATGATGAGATTTATGATTGCTTTGGAAAGATGGCAGTGCGCGTGAAAGAAACTTTTTCAAATCATTTAAAACATAAGATTAATACTTGGGACACGCAGTGGGCATTTACTTGTGTAAATAATCTTGCAACTACAATTTTGCCCTCATATAGCCTAATTCAGAATATAGGTTTCAATGCAGATGCTACACACACTAAAAAACCTGATAATCTGAATAACTCTATTACATCTACCCCAATTAAGTTTCCTTTATCTCATCCGCATGTGATAGATACTACGATGCACTTAGATGTGTCATATTTAAAATCATATTACCCTAATCAATACCTTTACAAACTGATTTCCATTTTCAAATCATTAGTCAAATGAGCGAACACGAAATAGATTATTCCTTACATTACCGAAAATGGCACAATACATCCATTGAGCATTATAATAGTTACGTACCATATTATGCAAAAATGCTTTCACCACATTTAGGTGAAGATAAAGATATACCTGTTTTAGACATAGGATGTGGAATGGGATTGGCTCTTTACGCATTAAAACAAAGAGGTTATAAAAAGTTAAAAGGAGTTGATATCAGCAAACAGCAAGTTAGTGCCGCAGTTGAGAAAGGTTTGGATGTGGAATTATTAAGTGATACGGGTAAATGGCTAAGTGAAAATGCAAATACATTTGAAAGGATATT
>JBIINH010000181.1:0-4176 GCA_044337585.1 Bacteroidia bacterium | reverse complement strand
CGGTATTTACACTTAGAAAAAAAATAAAGTTAGAAAAAATTGAATGGTTATTTTTTGACCAGCCGTGGTTTGGGTGGATGCTTTGGTTGTTGAAATTAATGTGTTCCAGTAAGGTTTTTATACGAAGTAATAATATTGAATACCTGCGTTTTCGGAGCATGGGTAAATGGTATTGGCAAATGATGTACATTTATGAAAAATGGACTTATCGTGCTGCCGACCTGGTTATTTTCGTTAGTGAAACCGATAGGCAAAAAGCAATTTATGAGTTTGATTTGAAAGAATCCAATACCTTGCTCACACCATATGGGGTGGAGATTGATCAATTACCTGTTAAGGCAGATACAAATAAGTTGCAGCAGCTTAGAAATTCATTAGGCGTAAAAGAAGGGGAGTGTATGTTGTTGTTTTTTTCTACATTATCCTATTTCCCAAATTATGAGGCAGCCGGATTCATAGCAGATTGTATTTACCCTCTTCTGAAAAAAACGGATTCATTTAAATTTAAAATAGTGATTTGCGGTAAAGGACTTCCAGATTTTATTAAGCAAAAATTTGAAGACAAAACGGAGATTGTGTATGCAGGCTTTGTGGAAGATATAAATATGTATATTGACGCTGCAGAAATCATGTTAAATCCTTTGTTAAGCGGTGGTGGTGTAAAAACAAAAGCTATTGATACTTTGGCAAGAGGCCAACGCGTCATATCTACAATAAATGGCGCTGAGGGCATTGATGTGGGTGTATGTGGAAATTGTCTCATCATTGTTAAGGATAATGATTGGGATGCCTTTGCTGAAGCCATTGTGAAAAACATTGGTGAGCCTAAAATCTTGCCGCGTGAGTTTTATTCCACTTACGGATGGCCGGGAATAATAGAGCGTATAAGCAATCAGTTGTAGTTACTTTTTATAAAGGTTTTGAGCCATATCTGCTACAGCAAGTTTTACGGTTTCTTTAAATAGGGTTTCAATGTTAAATAGATTGTTATTACCGTATTTTAATTTCACAACTCCTGAAGAATTAGATATATATGTGTCATCTCGATACAAGGTGCAACCATAATTGATAGTGCAATAAATATCATTTGTCATTGTATCTGTTTTTGATTCGGTGATTACCCATGAAGGTTCAAATTTTTGTATCTCTAATCGGAAACCGTTATCACCATCAATGTAAGTCCGTGTATCAGAAAACACATCTGCAAATGCTTTTTTACACGCATACATCAAACTCATTCTGAAAGATGAAACATGTGTTTCAATGCCATATGTTTTTACAGTGAAATGGTCTTGTACCCGACTACTCACTTTGATAAACAGGGGTTGGTTAATCTTGTCTGCTGCAATACCTGTGTAAGGAGCTACTTCGAAATATCCTATCTGTTTGCTGATGCAACCTCCCAATATTGAACAACAAAATAGCAATCCCAAAATTCTATAATACATTATTATTTAGATTAACTTTTGGGCTTAAAAGTACTTTCCAGGCGCTTGTTACATCATTCTTTAATAGCAATTCATGTGCTATGGAGTGAAGTGCATGAATTAACTTATCGTCTTTATAAGTCTTTAGTATGTCAATTAAATTCTTATTCATCCTGATATATACTTCAATACTTTCAAGGTCGGGAAGAGTTTCGGTATTGCCAAGCATTCCCAAATCATTCCCTGTTAATATGTTGCTGTGTTTTATTTCCTCTGAAAGACTATCAACTCCCATGCCCAATGTGGTTAGTGGTTTAGGCACTTCGAATAAAGCATCGCCATGTGCTCGGGCATACCAATCACCTCCAAGTCTTGATACCAAATCTATTTTTTCTTGATCAATTTTCCCTACGGCATTCAATACATCTACATTCACATGAAAGAGTTTTACCTCACAAATAACAAGGTTGCCCGCACCGCCTTGGTTTCCCAATGGGATAACCTGATTTACTACACACTCCAGTTGTACCGGTGATTCTTTAACCCTAGGTGGTTTGATTGTCAACGAAGCTACTTCGGTGAATCCAGCCTTTATAAATTCATTTGTGCCTTTCGGATACTCTGTACTTGCTAGGCTTGTTTGTTGCACCATGCCATAAGTCACCACATTTATGCAAACTTCAGGAACTTCCAAAACATTTTCGAGAGTATGTTTGGTTGTGTTGTCTCTTCCTCTTCGAGCCGGTGAGAAAATAAGAATGGGTGGTTTGGTGCTGAACATATTAAAAAAACTGAACGGACTCAGGTTCACGTTTCCCTCTTTGTCAATGGTGCTTGCAAAGCAAATAGGTCGTGGAGCAATGGCTCCTTGTAATAAACCTTGAAGCTCCATTACTTTTAGTTCAGCAGGATTATATGTTCTAAAGTTATTCATTTGATAAAAAAAATAGCGGTTTGTTATTCAGCAATGATGAGGTAATAGTTTTTCTTTCCTTTTTGCACAATGATGTATTTATCGTTGATTAAATGAGTTGAATTAACAAGTGCATTTATATCTTCAAGTTTGCTTTTGTTAATGCTCACACCACCACCTTGCAGCATTTTTTTAGCTTCGCTTTTTGATGGAAATACTTGGGTACTATCAGCTAAAAAATCAACCAACGGAATACCGGATAGCAAACCGGATTTTGCAACTTTAAAATTTGGAACCCCATCAAAAATATCCAGAAAGGTGGTTTCATCAAGTTTGGCAAAGGCTTCAGCTGTGCTATTGCTAAATAAAATTTCGGCAGCAGCTACTGCGTTGTTGTATTCTTCTTCGCCATGTACCCGAATGGTGATGTCTTTGGCCAGTGCTTTTTGCAAGATGCGTAAATGTGGAGCAGGTAAGTGTTCCGCTTCTAACAGTTCAATTTCTTCTTTTGATAAAAGGGTGAAAATGCGAATCCAGCTTTTCACATCATCATCACTGGCATTTAACCAAAACTGATAGAACTTGTAAGGAGATGTTTTTTTAGGATCAAGCCACACAGCACCACTTTCGGTTTTACCAAATTTGGTACCATCAGATTTTTTAATCAGATTGGTTGTAAGTGCAAAAGCTTCACCACCACTTTTTCTACGTATAAGTTCGGTTCCGGTAACAATATTTCCCCATTGATCACTTCCACCCATTTGTATTTTTATGCTGTTGTTTTTCCATAGGTAATAGAAGTCATATCCTTGAACCAATTGGTAGGTAAATTCAGTAAACGACATGCCGGTTTCCCCCTCAAGCCTTCGCTTTACACTGTCTTTTGCCATCATGTAATTTACCGTAATGTGTTTACCTACATCGCGTATAAAATCAAGAAACGAAAATGTTTTAAACCAATCATAATTATTTACCATTACGGCACTGTTTGCACCACAATTAAAGTTAAGAAATTTTTCAAGTTGCGTGTGTATGCATTGTACATTGTGGTTAAGTACATCCTCATTTAGAAGATTCCGTTCAGCGCTTTTTCCCGAAGGATCGCCCACCATACCTGTAGCACCTCCTACAAGTGCATAAGGTTTGTGGCCCGCACGCTGAAAATGGATGAGTGTCATTACCTGCATTAAGTGGCCAACATGTAATGAATCGGCAGTGGGGTCGAAGCCGATGTATCCACTTACCATTCCTTTATTTAGCTCTTCTTCTGTTCCGGGCATCATGTCTTGAAGCATGCCGCGCCATTGCATTTCATTTACAAAATTTAAATTGCTCATGAGGGCGAAAATACATGTAATCGACTTCAAATAAAATGTAAATCATAAGTGTAGTTAACCTGTGGATTATTTAAATAGGGTTTGCCATATCTTCGTTATTCAAATGGGCTTAAAACGATATTATATCAAAGGAAAGCTTGAAGCCGGCTGTGACGAAGCGGGTAGAGGATGCCTTGCAGGTCCTGTGTTTGCAGCAGCCGTGATATTGGGTGACGCAAAAATTGTCGGATTGGATGATTCTAAGAAATTATCACCCAAACAACGCGATTTATTAAGACTCGAAATAGAAGACAAGGCTTTAGGTTTTGGAGTGGCTATGCTCGATAATCATGAAATTGATACATACAATATTCTTAAAGCATCATTTATGGCGATGCACAAGGCATTGGATAAGTTGCACCTTGAACCTGAACTCTTATTGATAGATGGCAATCGCTTTATTCCCTACAAGCGAATTAAACATGAATGTATTGTAAAGGGCGACTCAAAATACCAAAGT
>JBIINH010000180.1:0-4182 GCA_044337585.1 Bacteroidia bacterium | reverse complement strand
TAGCTTCTTACTGCATTGACAGAAGGCAAACTGATATTGGTAAAACGATAGCATGAAGTAAAGCATGGACCTGTAGTCATTACCCACCTGAAATCAGGGCTGATATTTGGCTTTACAACAATTGCATTGGTAGTGAGAAACTGTTGTGCTTTACAACCTTTGATATCCGTTACTTCAATAAATGGGGTGTACTGATTGGCGGCATTGTAGCTATGGGTAAATGTGGTTGTTGCGCCTCCAAATGAGTCAATAACACCATCACCATAACCGATGATAAAATGCGATAATGGATTACTTGGAGTGGCTGGGTTTTGGGTAGAATTGTTTGTAAACACAAAGAAATTTCCGCGAAAACACTGCACGGTATTGGTATTAACCGTAAATGCCGGAACGGGCAAATGAAACACAGTAAAATTTTCAGAAGGAGAAGTCACGCTGCTTCCGTCTGTAAAATTTACTTTTAACGTCATGGTATAATTGCCCGGAGGGTAAGAAAAAATGAAATTCGTTTGGTTATTGGTTACCGCTGTATTACCAGAGGCGGTCCATTCATAATTGGCTACCGTTTTGCCTTGCGCGTTGACCGTTGCAAAAAAGATGGACTGGTTGCCACTACATACTTCTGGTGTGGATACCAACAAAGATACAGTTTGCGCAAATGCCATAGCTGATGTAAACAATACAGCGATGGTGAGGATGAGATGTTTTAATTTATACATATGGGTGTTCAATTTATTTCTTTTTCGTGATACAAAATTTTCGCATCGATTTTCGGGGGTAAACAGATTTGCTAACATATATTATTCTATTTATTTATTCAACAGTTATTTATCTGATGAGTCTGATTTTTCCTATTTTAGTCTGACTTTCAACGTTGTAAGTTGAAAATTTAACAGTGTATACATACTCACCTGCCGGGCAATCCTCACCAAAATTTTTAATTCTCCCATTCCAATGCTCTTGCAAATTTGATGATTCATAAACAACCACACCTTTGTAATTGATGATTTTTATTGCATACGCTGTGCAATCATCTATTTCTACTACGAATTCATCATTTGATCCATCTTGATCCGGTGTGAACACATTTGGTATATTAACCCTGGTGTTTTCGTTAGGCTCATCAGCTTTGTGCTCCTCCGGGGGTGGTTCATTTTTTACTGTCTCTTTAGTTGGTTTTTCATCCGAAATCTTTGGCAATGCTTGAGGCTTTTGTAATGCAGTTTTATCGCCAGCTTCGTTTTGGGTTGATTCAACTGCTTTCTCAACCTGTGTTGGAATAATTGGATCGGCAGTTACTGCTATTTTATCTATAGATGGGGTTTGTTGCGTCCTACCATTTTGCTTCAGCGTATTTGAAGACTTTGATTTGGTTGGCGGATTGGATACTTTTTCCTCTACTGTTGTAGTTTCCTCTGTTTGATTTGGAAGTTCGTTCAATTCATTTGCTATGGTCTGCTCAACTATTGGGGTAGTGTATACAGCATCTTGCTTGGTAGCAAAATAGGTAATGGCCGTAATGGTAGAAACAACAGCAACGGCAGCAACTATTTTTACAACAACCGAAACCGACTTGATGCCGGTTGCCGCAGTACCGGCTGTCGAACCGGATCCTATTGCCTGACTCACACCCGACCACACATCGGGAGCAACGGGTGCAAAATGCTCAAATTGCTCTTTTAATAATTGATCAATATGTTCTTTATCGTGATTCATTCGGTTCGTCTTTCTTTAATAAATTTTGCAAAAGCACCCTCGCCCTAGATAGTTGAGATTTGGAAGTACCTTCGGTAATTTGAAGCATTTCTGCAATCTCGGCATGGCTATATCCTTCAATGATGTAAAGATTTAGAACATTTCTATACCCGGGGGCCATTCCGTTCATTGCTTCTAGTATTTCTTTCACAGTAATCTTCTCCAGTATATTTTGCTGAGCAGGAAAATCACTTGCCGCTTCTGCATCATTATGGTACATGTGTTTTTTATTATCACGATAATGAAGCAACGCTGTGTTCACAAAAATTCGTTTCATCCAACCTTCAAAAGAACCATTAAATCCAAATTGCCCAAGTTTAGTAAACACCCGCACGAAACCTTCCTGCAACATATCGCGGGCATCGTCTTTGGTGTAGCTATATCTTAAACAAACTCCGTACATTACTTTGGCATACTTATCATAAAGCTTACGCTGAGCTCTTGCATCTCCTTGATTACATGCATGAATGAGGTCGGCTTCATCCTTATTTATCATAACTTATTCGGATATCAGATACTGTTTAGTGGTACATGGTTGCAATCTGGTAAAAAAAACTTAAAACTTTCTTTATAGATATATCTTTAATGAGTCAAAAAGCTAAATTGCTTCCAGATTGCGCAGTTTATACCTTACCATATTATCGCTTGTTACAATATCTGCTTGGGCTCACTTTCCCACGCCTGCTCCTACCCGTCTTGCATGGGAAGAAAATAAAGGCCAGGTTGATGGGCGGGCTGTGTATTATATACAACAGCGAAGCTATCATGCTTATATTGAAAATGATGGTATCCAATTTTTGTTTTTTGACAATGCAGATATGGAAAAGGCTTTAGGCCATCCTGCTTTTTTCTGGGAAACTGTGAAGCCACATCTTATAAAAGGGCATGCCATGCGAATGAGTTTTATTGGGGCTCAACATGCTTTGATTACACCCTCTGAGCAATTTCCGGGTATCAAAAATTATTTCAAAGGCACACAATCGGCTACCGACTGCCGCCTTTACGGCAAAGTGATACAGCAAAATTTGTATGCAGGTATCCATGCCGAATGGTACACAAATGATGAAGGAAGTATCAAATATGACTTAAAAGTATTGCCGGGAGCTGAACCCGCATCTATTCAAATTCAATATGAAGGAGCAGACCACCTATCCGTACAAACTGATGGCACACTTTCCATCCACACATCGGTAAATGAATACAGGGAACTTGCTCCATATGCTTATCAATGGGTAAATGGACAAAAGAAACAAATTGCCTGCAGTTTTCAACTCGATTCGATGTCAAATGCGGTGTCATTTAAACTGGGCGAATACGATAAAAACTTATTGTTGGTCATTGATCCGGCTTTGATTTTCTCTACTTACTCGGGTAGTACCGTTGATAATTTTGGAGCTACGGCAACGTATGATGCTGCCGGAAATTTATATGCTGCAGGCATCACAACCGGACCTCTTAGTGGATATCCCGTTACAGCAGGCGCATTTGATATTACTTACAATGGTGGATTAGGTTCTTGGCCACAGATTAGTTTTTCATGTGACATCTCCATTAGCAAATACAATAATGACGGCACGGCATTGGTTTATGCCACCTACTTGGGTGGAAACCGAAATGATTATGTACATAGTCTTGTGGCCGGTAAACTAGGCGACCTCGCGGTGTATGGTACAACTTTATCAAGAAACTTTCCGGTTACACCTTTAGGTTACGACACTTCGTTTAACGATACATTTGATATTGTAGTAACCCGACTTACACCAGGCGGAAATGCATTGATCGGCTCCACTTATATTGGAGGCAGCGGTATAGATGGCATCTCTATACCTGATACCCTTTGCATGAACTATATGGACCATATGCGAGGCGAAATTCAATTTGCACCAAATGGCGATATTATTGTGGGATCAGTTACAAGCTCCAATAACTTTCCAATTACATCAGGCGTGTTTCAACCCAACAGAAAAGGTGGACAAGATGGGTGTGTATTTCGATTTAATTCTGGACTAACCACCCTTAAATGGTCAAGCTATCTCGGTGATACATTAAATGAAACGCTCAATGGCATTGAAGTATTACCCTCAAATGAAATTCTATTAACTGGTGGCACCCATAGCAAACATATTGTTGCAAAAGGAAGTGTAGCAGACTCTATTTATAATGGTGGAATAAGTGATGGGTGGATTGCAAAAGTGAATGCAAATGGAGACACCTTAATAAAAATGATGTATTGGGGAACAAATGACTACGACCAAATTTATGCAACCCGTGTTGACCGTTTTGGAAATGTGTATGTTTTAGGGCAAACCTTTGGCAACTGGAATAGCACAGCAGGCGTATATAAACGCGATAGTGGCTCCTTGTTTATAACATCCTTTACACCACAGATGGACAGCGTGCGTTTTTCAACCGTATTGGGAAATGGCA
>JBIINH010000179.1:0-4196 GCA_044337585.1 Bacteroidia bacterium | reverse complement strand
TATCAGATTATGTAAGAAACTATTTGTCGCAAAATACATATTATTAATATCAACCTATATCTAAAATGTCTTTGCTCAAGTTATCTATCAAACAACTGTTTATACTTCTTGCCACACTGCTAGTGCTGTTGGTAGTGGCAGGTGTTTATGAGCATAAGTTTGTGCAATCGGCAAATCCTTTGTCCCCAGAGGTATATGAAAATATCCAAGAGGAAGTAAATCAAATTGAATTCGAAGCGGTAAAAATTTTAGGAAACGAACTAAATGATACTTCTAGTTGGGCTAAAAATTGGAACGATATAAAAGATGTATCCATATCCAGTGGTTTTGCTATTTATATTTATAGGAATGATACGCTGATGCAATGGACTAGCAATAGCATGAGCCAGTTGCCAAATATTGACGAATTGAAACAAGGCAGCTTATTTATTTCAGCAAGAAATGGAAAGTATATAGGCTACATGCAGCGAAAAGGAAGCTACAGTGTGTTATTGATAAGACCTATATATCACTCATACAGTTATAAAAATGAATTTATAACCAATGCATTTGATAGCCGCTTCGCTTTTATCGGTGATGCTTCTTTTAAACTAAAACCAACAAATGATTATTTCGCAATAAAGAGTATTGCAGCAAGTGAACTTTTTTATATTAAAGTAACAAAAGTTAATTCCCAACTCCCCCTATATTTCAAATGGTTTTTCTTGTTCTTGTTGGTCATGTTTGTGGTTGTAATGCACTTGGTCATGCGAAGGTATTTTACCACCCACAAGTTGATTGCCACTATATTTTTCACAACATTCTGGATTATTGTAAGGAATGTAAATTTAATGGTCCATATACCTGATTTTATTTATCAGACCAATTTGTTCAATCCATTTATATACGCTTCTTCTGCTTGGTTTCCTTCATTAGGAGATTTATTGGTTGATAGTTTATTGGTACTATGGTGGTTTTCGCTAATTGAAAATAGTTATCATTATAATAAAAGGCAAAAGTTTTTAGGAAACCATACTCGTTCATTTTTATTATGGTTGTGCGTGACATTGTTGTTGTCGCACTTATCTATACTCTCTTTGCGAAGCATTACATTAGACTCTCAAATTTCTTTTGACGTTACCAATATTTTCAATATTTCTATATACACCTACATAGCCATTTTCGTTTTGATAATCCAAATGCTAGTGGTTTATTTTTCGGCAAGGCGTTTGTATTATTTATTTAAACTTCCGGGTACCAATAAACAATTATCAAAAGTTTTGTTGTTTGTATTGCTTGGTTATTTAATGATCACTATTTTCTCTTTGTGGATTACCGTATATCAATCCATGTTAACGGTTGCTATGTTTGTTGTATTTTTTGTGTACAGGCATTTTAGCACAGGCCTCAATCGGTTTCAACATTATTTTGGTTTGGTATTTATCATAGCAGCTTTTTCTGCTGTGGGTATTAGGCATTGGTCTGAAATAAAAGAGAAAGAAGAGCGTAAATTATTTGCAGTTAAGCTCACCTCACAAAATGATATTACAACAGACTATTTCTTAAGGAATATTGAAACTAGATTGGCAACAGATGCCTATATCAAAGATTATTTTCTATCGCCATTTATTAGTAAAGAATCGTTGGAAAAACGCATTCGACAAATTTATTTTACTGGATACTTAAGCAGGTATGATGTAAATGTTCTAGACTTTGATAATTATGGAAATCATTTTAAGGAAAAAAATAAATACTCGTACCGAACACTAAAAAAGATTTACGAAACAGAATCTACACCATCCATTAATAAATATTTTAGGTACCTAAGCAGTACCACTTTAGCCAAAGGGTATATCGCAAAAATTGATGTGGAGGATAATGACCAATCCGTTGCCTCCCTTTTTATTTTATTAAAACCAAAGCTTATTCAAAATGAAAACCGTTTTGATGAACTGTTGATTGAAGGATACCGAAATGGGCCGGATAGAACCACCAATTATTCCTATGCATTATACAAAGACAAACAACTTGTTTATCAAAGTGGAAATTTCCCTTACCGCATCAAAAATACTTGGGGTGAAGCACTCGATTCCTTCTCATTTGTAAATGATGACACCTATGAACATATGGTGCATACTGATGAGCAAATGCTAACCGTTATTGTAAGTAAACCCATAGAAAGATTCATACAATTAGCAGGATTATTCTCATTTATTTTTACCCTTCTTACTTCTGTTCTTATTCTTGTTTTATTTATTTATGTTTTGCTTAATGCACAGGGTTATCGAAAATATCCCGTGGTTAGTCAATGGATTATAAATCCGATAAAAAAGGTATTCAATACACTTTTATTGATAGAACCTCAAGATGCTATGTATTTGCGCACACGCATCCAAACAAGTATTATTTTTATTCTATTCATCAGCTTGCTGGTCAGTGCATATCTTACCATTACCTTTATTACCCAAAAATATGATACCAGGCAAAATGAACGCCTGATGAAAAAGTTACGAAGCGTTGTAATTACCGTTGAGAACGAGAATATCATCAATACCAGCCGTGATTATGCAGCTGACCTCGAAGCTTTCGTAAATGAAATTGCTGATTTGTATGACAATGATATCACCGTATTTGACAGTGACGGAAAAGTTTTAGCCTCTAGTATTTCAAAAATTTATAATGAACACATCATTTCTTCTATGATGCCTGATGATGCATTTTATCATTTAAAATTGTTGAAAGAATCTCAATTTGGACAAACAGAACAAATCGGGAAGCTTTCTTTTCAATCAGCCTATGCACCTTTTTTCTACGGCAACAGAGACAATCCGGGTTATATTCAATTGCCCTATTTTAGCCAACAAGCCGATTTGGATGCCGAAATTTCTTCAGTTGTTATCGGATTTATTAACTTATATGTAGTGCTCTTTATTTTCATTGGGTTTATTGCTTACATCATCACGCGTAACATCTCGCAGCCTTTGGCATTGATACAGCAAAGTTTATTGGGAACAAAACTGCAACAAAACGAACCCATCAAGTGGAACAGCAATGATGAGATTGGCGAGTTGGTGGGGCAGTACAACAATATGATATTGCAATTGGAAGAAAGTGCACGCAAACTTGCCGAAAGCGAAAGGGAAGGAGCCTGGCGCGAAATTGCTCGGCAAATTGCTCACGAAATAAAAAATCCGCTTACGCCAATGAAGCTAAGCATACAGCATTTGCAACGCGCCTATGCCAACAACGACAGCAATATTGAAGAAAAAATAAACCGCACCACACAAATATTGGTGAAGCAAATTGATATGCTCAGCGACCTTGCCACTGAGTTTTCATCGTATGCCAAAATGCCTCAGCCTGTTTATGAATGGTTTGATGTGCAAAACGAATTGAATAAATTAGTGGAACTCTACAGCATGGATGGCACGTGTAAAATAGAATTGGATTGCCACCTTCAATCTGAATTGTACTATGATATTTCCTATTTCAACCGCAGTATTGGCAACCTCATCAAAAATGCGGTACAGGCCATACCCGATGGCACCGAAGGATTGGTAAAAATATCTGCCACCGAAGACAATGATAATATCATCATTGTCGTTAATGACAATGGCTCGGGTATATCACCCGAACAGGGTAAAGATATTTTTAAACCTTATTTCAGTACAAAAATTAACGGCATGGGTCTCGGGTTACCATTGGTGAAAAGTATGATTGAGAACGGAAATGGAACCATCCGTTTTGAATCAGAACCCAATACAGGAACCACTTTTACCATCACCCTGCCTAAGCATGAAAAATGAAGCAAGCTGGCATCACCGCATTATTCATCCTTTTTGTAGGGAATGTATTTGCCCAGCTAAATCCTAATGCGCGCAAAGTTGCCTTTTCCATTGCCAGTGACACTACTCAGTTGGATACAATGCCCATTGTGCGGGGAACATTTATAACCGATGCCGGCACCGAAGGAAGAGATTTTTTGGTTGACTACGGCAACGCCTTGTTCATATCACTCACCTTACCCAAAGGTACCCGTGTAGATACACGTTTCTCGGTAATGTCACTGCAACTAAGCAAACCAATACAGCGCAAATCTACAGACTTGATAAGGCCCGAGTTTGTTGAAATCAAAAACCCTTTCTTGTATACCCCTAATGCAGAAAATACAGAACTGTTTGCCCGCGATGGGCTAAGAATGAATGGTAATATTTCTC
>JBIINH010000043.1:0-14498 GCA_044337585.1 Bacteroidia bacterium | reverse complement strand
AAGCTAGTGGTATCGCTCTTATCACGACTGCGTTCGGTATAGTGTGCGTATGGAAGCAACTGTCCGAAAGTGCTTACACTTAAAAAAAAAGTAATGACGAATAATAACTTTTTGAACATTTTAGAACCCCGCTTTAATATAAATCCATCCTTGTTCTTGTTTTATTACAATTTCACCAATACCCATTTTTACATATTGCATTTCCGGAAGAATTGCCTCTTTAGGTACTTCACGTTCTTTGAGGGAATTTTCGCAAACAACAAATACGATTCCTCGCGTTTTGAGTTTATAAATCTCATCAGCAAATTTGGTTTTATCTGTTGTTAAAAAATCGATGCCGGGGCCGTGGCATACCACTTCTATTGTTACCGTATCACCCCAACCATCTTTCAGGTTGTTCAGTTGTTTGGTTAAACTTTTATGTGCTTTTTCATCTGCAGAAGTAAGTTGCATGACAATACGGTGTTGTTTTACCGGCTCAGCATTTTTCTTTTTCTGTGCCCATACATTTGTATTACCCAAGATGGCAACAATTAATAGCATTACTGTTGTAAAATATTTTGTCATATTATTTTTTTTGAAATAAACAGAAATTAAAGTTTTGGATACTATTGGATGGTGTCGTATGATCTGTATTTTCACATGTAATTTTTTTGAAATGCGAATTGAATATTTCTGTTAGTTCAGAAGTTGAATATTGTTTAATTTCAATACCACTACACTTTTTTGGACCGTTTTCAGAGAATGTTCCTACAATCGCAAAGCCGCCCTCATTTAGCGCATTTGATATTGTTTTTTGGTAAATTGCTATATCATTTGATTCAGTTAAAAAATGGAATGCTGCACGATCGTGCCACACCTTGTATCTTTCAGTTGGTTTAAAATCTGTAATGTCACTTACAATCCATTTTACTTTTTCTGCATTAGCTCCCAATCTTTTTTCAGCCCGCTCTATTGCTTTCGAAGAAATATCAAGAACCGAAACATTGGTGTAACCCAACTCCAATAGATAGTCTACAAGTAAACTGTCGCCTCCACCGATATCAATTATAGCCTCATCAAAACCAATTTTTGTAAGTTCAATATATTCAAGAGAGGTTGTAGGTTTTTGTTGATACCAACTTACTTCAGTAAGTGCTTTTGTATCATATATATTTTCCCAATGCGTTGTTCTATTAAACATATTTACGTTATTAAATGGTTGATTTTTTCATTTGTTCACGTTTCGCTTTTATAGGTTTAAATGGTCCGTATTTATGTTGCTCTTCGGTGAATCCGTCAGCAAATGGGCCGAAGGGATGATCAACAGGTTTGCCTGCCATATTGGGCCAGTCTTTACTTAAATCTTTTGCAGGTCTTGGTTGAGAGTTCACAAATGCGGCCACATCCCAGGCTTCTTCATCAGTAAGCATAGTATTGTTATGTGAAGCGCCCAATGGCATATTTGTTTTTACATATCCTGCGAAGCGTGATAATCGGAATAAACCTGCACCCTGATTATAGCTGCTATTGCCCCAAAGAGGCGGGAATGCATATTCCGTTTTCTCGGCATTAAGCAATCCTTCACCGTTTGCCTGATGGCAGCTTTGGCATTTATTTTCGTAAACATTTTTCCCAAGTTTAGGGTCGGCAGCACGGTCAAGATATGCAAGTTCCCAAATGCCACTGCCTTCGGGTTTGTTGCCTTTTTCAATACCTGTACCCAACCACTTTATATATGCTGATATAGCGAGCATTTCACGGCTGTTGGTATCAAGTGTTTTGCCATTCAGGCTTCGCTCAAAACAATCATTTACGCGCTTTGATATAGTTTCCATGCTAGCCGAACGTTCCCTGAATTTTGGATAGGTACTGTAAACTGAAGCATAATTATTTCCCCATGGTTTGGTTCCTGCATCAAGGTGGCAGTTGTTGCAATTCATTCCGTTTGTGAGTTGAGCTACTGTACCGTTAGGTCCTAAATATTTTGAAGTATGTGCAATCAATTCTTTTCCATAACGAATAAGTTCGCCTTGTTCGCCTGCGGGTATGCTTTGTTCATTTGGTGGCAACCATAAAGTTGATGTTGCCGCTTTTTCTATTGCAGGTTCAGGAACTTTAGGTGTATCCATTACTGTTATACCAACCATCACAAACAATGCGATAATTAAGAGAGCTGGGAATAATACGGATGCTTTCATAAACAGCGAATAGTTGATTGATTACCTGACTACGGGCATTCCTGCACCCGACCATGAACCAATACCACCGGCAAGATCCATAACCGTGTAGCCCATCTGACGCAATTTGGCAGCAGCCTGTGCACTACGGCTTCCGCTGCGGCAATACACCATTACGGTTTTATCTTTTGGTAACGCCCCAATTTGATTCATAAATGTATTTGAATAGATATCAATATTGGTTGCATTGGCAATATGCCCCGAGTTGTACTCGTCAGGTGTACGCACATCTACTAATGTTACGTTGCCTTCTTTTATTTTTGCAGCAAATGTTTTGGCATCAACCTGATTGGATTGCGCATTACAACTTGTAAGTGCAGCTGTAGCTGCGATAAATGTGAATAAGAAAAACAGTTTTGAAATTTTCATGTTGGTAAGAGTTAATGAGGAAGTTTAGGTTTAATATAGCTGTATGTCCATGTGCCAAGCAATGCGCTTATTATTACAATAATTACAGTGCTGTAACCTGCTCCTAATAGTGCATACATTGGTCCGGGACAAGCTCCGGCAAGGGCCCAGCCCATCCCGAAAATAGTTCCGCCAATAATTTGTCCTATGCTAAATTGCTTATCAGGTATGCTGATTTCTTCGCGGTCAATTGATTTGATCTTGAATTTCTTGATAAGCCAAACGGATATGGCTCCTACTACTACCGCTGAGCCGATAATACCATACATGTGAAAACTTTGGAAACGGAACATCTCTTGAATTCTGAACCATGATACCGCTTCGGTTTTGGTGAGTACAGTGCCGAACAATGTTCCTATCAGTAAAAATTTGATATTTTTCATATTTGCAATATCGATTAGAATAGTCCGTAAATAATTGGAGTAAGTATATGTGTCATCAATAATCCTCCGATGAAGAAGAAAATGACAGCTACAAGTGAAGGCCATTGTAGACTTGATAATCCCATGATAGCATGTCCTGAGGTGCATCCACCTGCATAGCGCGATCCGAAACCTATCATGAATCCACCAAGTACAAGTACAATCATGCCTTTGAGTGAGAATACCGATTCCCAACTGAACAGGTCAGAAGGTATTAAACCGTCAAATGATTGGATACCTAATGCCTTGATATCTTCAATGGTAGATTCTGATATTTGTACAGGCTCACCGTTATTTAATACAATACCGCCAATAAATCCGCCAATGAAAATTCCGGTTACGAAAAATAAATTCCACATTTCTGCCTTCCAATTGTATTTCAGAAATTGGATATTAAACGGAGCAACAGCTGCACAAGCATGCCTGAGCGATGAGGAAATTCCGAGCATTTTGTTGCCTAAAATCAATAGTAATGGTACTGATATACCAATTATTGGTCCGCTTACATACCACGGCCAGGGCTCTTTTAGTAATTCTATCATATTCGGTTTAGTCTTTTAATTTAAAAGTGAGAATGGGTTTGTAAACATGATTTACAAGGTCGGCTGAAACGCAGCCATTGATAATTTTATTCAATCCGGTTCGTTGCATACTGCCAATGGCAATGATGTCGATGTCTTGTTTTGAAACAAAATGAATGATTCCGTCTTCAACATCTTTGTCGTTGTATACAGCCGTCTCATAATTTGTTAGTTGATGTTTTTCGGCATATGTACGCATGTTTTTTTCAACTTCGCCATCCGGCATTAAATCTCCCGGTGTATTGATTCGCAACAAGTAAAGACGGGCATTAAAAGCTTTCTGCAATTCAATAGCCATTTCACTGTGAGGCACATCTCCGTTTTTAAATGAGGCGGCTAATACAATACGCTTTACCTGCATATCGGAGCGGTCGCATTTAAGAGATAGAAGAGGTACATTGGTATGCATTGCAACGTATTCTGCATGCGATGCGTTGAGCAATTCTTTCATGCCGCTGCTGGCATGTGTCCCCATTACAATCAAATCAACCTGATGTTTTTTTACATACTCAAGTATCTGCTCATTTATACGACCGTAGCAAATACATGATATGGCCTTTGTAAAATACTTCTCTTTCCATGCCTGCATTTTTACTTCACTTTCTGCTTTGAGTTTTTTGGGTATGCTTGTATCAAAATCACCGTCTTCAAATATGTCACCCTCTGGAGTAAGTAATATATGTGACGGAAGCGTTATGATGCTCAGAAAATGAATTTCGGCATTGAGCTGTGCAGCAGTTTTAACGGCCAATTCTGTTCCGTATTTTGAAATGTCGGTGAAATCAACCGGTACAAGTATTTTTTTCATATGAAAATTGTTTTTGCGTAAAGCCATTGCATACAGTACATACAATGGCTTTAGTTCTTAAATTTATATTAGTTGAATGGCCAAGCTCCGATACCACCGGCAAGGTTGTATGTTTTGAAGCCCATTTCACTCATGATATTACAAGCCTGAGCACTGCGATTGCCGCTACGGCAGTAAATAAAATAAATTTTATTTTTGTCGAGTGCTGCAATTTTATCATGAAACTCATAGCTCATGATATCGATATTGGCTGCTCCCGGAATATTACCTGAAAGGTATTCCGATTGTGTGCGTACATCAAGCAGCACTGCATCCGGAGTTTGTTCAAATTTTTGCTTGAACTGAAGTCCGTTCAAATCCTCAAATGCTTTTTTTATTGAAAACATAAATAGGTGTATTAATTATTATGATTATTAAAGAAGCGTAGTAGGACATACATAATCGCTGATTTTGAATTTGCCTGAATCTTTGATAGCCTTAAATCCGCCATCCACATCAATCAGGTTATCATATCCGCGGGCTTTTAGTATCGAAGAGAAAATCATTGAGCGATAACCACCTGCACAGTGTACATAATAGGTTTTGTTTTTGTCTACTTTCAGCATGCTTTCGTTGATATAATCAAGCGGTGCATTTTCTGCATTGATAATGCGTTCCGAAAGGTATTCACTGTTTTTTCTTACATCAAGAATATTGATGCTTGAATCAGCAGCTTCGGCAGCAGCAAACTCATCAACAGAAACCGTTCTGATGCTATCCACTTCTTTGCCGGAATTTTTCCAACTGTTAAATCCGCCTTTCAGGTAACCGATGGCATGGTCGTATCCTACACGGGCCAAACGGGTAACAACTTCCAGTTCGCGGCCTTCATCTGTTACAAGTAATATTTCCTGTTTGATATCAGGTATAAGTGTTCCTACCCACACCGCAAAACTTCCGTCAATTCCAATATTAATTGAATTAGGTACGAATCCTTTTGCAAAGGTTTGTGGTGCACGGGTATCAAGTATAAGTGCACTGGTTTCATTTGCAGCTGCTTCGAAAGCTTCAGGTGATAGCTCTTGCGTACCACGTTCCAAAACTTCACTGATGCTGTCATATCCCTCTATGTTCATCATTACATTTTTAGGGAAATAAGCTGGAGGAGGCATAAGTCCTGTTATCACTTCTTTGATAAACTCATCACGTGTCATATCGGCACGCAGGGCATAGTTTGTTTTTTTCTGATTGCCTAGTGTGTCAAAAGTTTCTTTGCTCATGTTTTTACCACAGGCACTTCCAGCACCATGAGCAGGATATACAATGATATCATCACTCAGAGGCATAATTTTATTTCGCAACGAATCAAATAAATGGCTGGCAAGTTTGTCTTGAGTTAGATCAGCTACTACTTTTTGTGCAAGGTCAGGACGACCAACATCACCGATGAAAAGTGTATCGCCTGAGAATAAAGCGTAGTCTTTTCCGCTTTCATCTTTTAGTAAGTAGCAGGAACTTTCCATGGTATGTCCCGGGGTGTGAAGCAGCGTGAAAGTGATATCACCTACTTTAAATACTTCACCATCATGAGCGATATGCGCGTCAAAACCCATTTTCATACCTGTAGGTCCGTAAACGATTTTTGCTCCTGTAGCTTTTGCAAGGTCAACGTGTCCCGAAACAAAATCAGCGTGGAAGTGTGTTTCAAACACGTATTTAATTTTCACACCACTTTTCTGCGCACGCTCAATATAAGGTGTGGTTTCACGCAACGGATCAATAACTACGGCTTCTCCGTTTGATTCGATGTAGTAGGCACCTTGTGCCAAACATCCTGTATAGATTTGTTCTACTTTCATATTTGTTTTATCTGTGTTGTTGTTAAACATACTTTTAATTTGTTGTACAATATTCATGGTTTGATTTTTTATGATTTGCTACTTATGTTACAGAAAAAGTTCTTTTGCAATAATGTAAAGCCCCATTACCAGTACAAACCAGCCAAAGCCTTTCTTTAATTTGGCTCCGTCAATTTTTAGAGACAGATAATTGCCGAGAAAAATACCGGCTATAGCTATAGCACTAACTGTAAGAAGCAGATTCCAGTCCATTACCTGATTGCCCAAATCGCCTGTAAATCCGATTAAGGATTTGGCAGCAATAATCAGTAAAGATGTTCCGACAGCCTCTTTCATAGGTAAGCCTGTAAATAATACGAGAGCAGGTATGATGAGAAATCCACCACCGGCACCAACCAGTCCGGTAAGCACACCTACTACCGCTCCTTCAATAAGTATCATTGGATAATTAAATCCTTTGTCTTTGGGTTTGTCGGTTGTCGATTTTTTATCGCGAATCATGCTGATGGATGCAAATACCATGAGTGCAGCAAACAGCAGCATCATCAAAATGCTTTTGGTTACAGCAAAGTCACCTACAGTAAAAATTTCGGTAGGGATAGCCGGAACAATAAATTTACGGGTTAAATAAACAGCTGCAATAGACGGTGCACCAAAAATTAATCCGGTTTTTATATTGACTAATCCTTGTTTGTATTTAGGATAAGTACCAACAAGACTGGTTGCACCAACTATGAATAATGAATAAGCAGTAGCCAAAACGGGATCAACATGAAACAAGTATACCAATACAGGTACAGTTAAAATTGAACCACCACCGCCAATAAGTCCAAGCGAAATTCCGATAAGTGCAGAAGCAAAATAGCCGATTATTTCCATATGTATGTTTTCTAATTTCCATACAATAATGGACCTTTCTAATTGGTTATAATGTTACTTATGTTACAATGCAAGGTTTACCAGCTTCCACTGCTTCCACCGCCACCAAAGCCGCCTCCTCCAAACCCCCCGAAGCCACCGCCACCACCTGATGAGAAACCTCCGCGTCCCATTGTGCCACCCCAGTAAACCGGTCCGCCAAATCCTCTGCCGCGTAAGCCTCCTCCACCGCCACCTCCAAATTTGGAGAATATGAAAATGAGAATGATGATAAATGCAAATATGCCAATTAGGGATGAGCCTTTACCGGAATTCTTTGATCGCGTATTTACATATTCGCCTGAAGCTGCACGCATCATGATATCAGCAGCCTCATATATGCCCTGTGCGTAATTGTTATTTCTAAAATTAGGTTTGATGTTTTGTTCGATTATGCGTTTGGATAATGCATCGGTAAGTGTTGCTTCCATGCCATATCCGGTATGTATACGCACCTTTCGATCATTTACAGCTACATATAGTAATACGCCATTGTTTTTGTCTTTTTCGCCAATACCCCAAGCAGTAGCCAGTCGCTGGCAATAATCAGCGATGTCATCGCCTTCTAATGAGTTCTCAATTACCACAGCAATTTGTGTAGACGTAGTATCGAAGTAAGATACAAGTATATTTTCTAGTTGTGCATTTTCTTCTGCCGATAAGATACCAGCATAATCGTTTACCAATGTTTTTGATTTTGCCGGTATTTCTTTGGCCGAAATATTGGATACAAGAAAACCAAATATAAAGAAAAGGAAAATGCTTAAAATGGTATTTAGTTTAATCATTTTTACCTCCTCCAAATGATATATCGTTCGAAAGCTCATTGGGATTGCCAATTGTTTTTGGAAAATAAGCTTTTAACTTTTCTCCTGCATCAGTTATGGCCTTACAAATTCCTTCTGCATATTCATTTCTTTTGAAATGCTCAACAAGCATTTCTTTTTCAACTTGCCAAAAGTCTTGACCTACTTTTTCGTGAATACCCTTATCACCAAGTATTGCCAGTTTATGGTCTTCGTAGGCGATATAGAATAAAACGCCATTATGTGCATCAGTTTTATGCATATTAAGTTTATAAAAAACTTCACGTGCACGTACATAAGCATCTTTTTTGCAATGCGCTTCAATGTGCAACCTTATTTCGCCATTGGTCCGGTCTTCTGCCATTTTAATGGCTTCAATAATTTGTTCTTGTTCAGATTGAGAAAAAAAGTGCTTTGCCATAATTGCGTATTTTATTTGAAAAATAAATAGGATTACAAGGTTTGATGAGCCTTGTAATCCTAGATGGTCAATTATTAAATATTATTCAAATTTTACTTCAGGGGCTTTTTCAGCTCCAGCTTCTGCTTCGAAGTATCCTTTTTTATCAAAACCGAATATGCCTGCATACAATACCTGCGGAAACTTGCGGATGTATGAATTGTAGTCTTTCACTATTTCATTGAATTTCTGACGCTCAACGGTGATGCGATTTTCAGATCCTTCCAATTGTGATTGCAGTTCTTTGAAGTTTTCGGTAGCTTTTAATTGCGGATATTGTTCAGCAACTACCATCAAACGACCTAAAGCTTGAGAGAGTTGCCCTTGAGAAGCTTGAAACTTCTGTAATTGCTCAGTGCTTAGCGTGCTTGCATCTACTTTTATTTGAGTGGCACTAGCTCTTGCATTAATTACGTCAGTTAATGTTTTTTGCTCAAAATTGGCTACTCCCTTAACGGTATTTACCAAATTTGGGATAAGATCTGCTCTACGCTGATACACATTTTCAACCTGTGCCCATGCAGAGCTGGTGGCCTCTTGTTTGGTAACCATATTGTTGTAGCTTCCACAGCCGTTGAAAATAAGCAGCATAAACAATGCTGCTATCCCTAAAAGAATAATCGTTCCTTTTTTCATGTTTTAATATTTTATTTTAGACCATTTGCAAGTTACAAATTATGAACCAAACTCTATATTAACTGACAAAATGCCCGTAAATGCTAAAAATATTGTGATTTTTGGTGCAATCTTTTAGGTTTGTACGAACGAGATATAAGATAAACATGATTTTTAAAGCCGACTGCCGTCATTTCAAAGGACATATTCCATGCAAACCACATAAACAAAACGGATACCATTGCGACACTTGCCCCGCATACGAAAAAGTATCTAAACGCATACTTATTATCAAGCTGGGCGCAATTGGTGATGTGATTCGGACAACTCCTTTGATAGTGAAATTCAAGAAAGATTATCCCGGTTGCAAAATCACGTGGCTTACTTGGACTCCCGATATTTTACCTACAACACAAGTTGATGAAATACTGAAATGGGACCTCAACAGTATTTTGTATGCGCAACACAGTTCATGGGACATTGCCATCAATCTTGATAAGGAAAAAGAGGCAGGCGCTTTACTCAAAATACTTGATGCAAACGAGAAATACGGTTTTGTGCTGAAGGACAATGAAATCCAACCCATCAATGAACTGGCTGTACATAAGTTTATGACCGGTATGTTTGATGATGTAAGCAAGGCCAATACCAAAAGTTATCTGCAAGAAATATTTGAAATATGCGGTTATACCCATCAGGGAGAGACCTACCTCATGGATACCCATGATGAAAAAGGGTATAAATGGAATTTACCTTCAGGTAAAAAAATCATTGGCATGAACACCGGCTGTGGCGGCCGATGGACCACCCGCCTGTGGAGTATTGACAAATGGGTGGAACTTGTAGGTATTGTAAAAAAACAACATCCCGATGCGGAAGTATTGCTGCTGGGTGGCGAAGCTGAAGATGCACGCAACAAAGAAATACAACAACGCAGCGGAGCTACTTATCTTGGTTATTTCAGTTTATATGAATTTATTAATCTGGTAAATCAATGTGAACTGGTCATTACACAAGTAACCATGGGTATGCATATTACATTGGCTTTGGGCAAAAAAATTGTGCTGATGAATAATATCTTCAATCCGCATGAGTTTGACTTGTTTGGTAAAGGTGAAATTGTTGCACCTAATAAAGCATGTAAATGCTTTTACCGCGGCAGCTGTGTGGATGGTACAAGTTGCATGGAAGAACTACCCGCACAAAAAATTGCAGATGCGATAATGAGGCATTTTTAATCAGATTAAAACTTAGGGAAATAAACCCTTATAAAAGTGAGTTTGTGAAGGTCTTTGTTCACCATGAGCCAATGACTTTTCTCACAGAAGCCACAGTATTGCACAGAATGTTGACTTTGGTATTAATTAATAATTCTAATTAAACTTTCCTTATCAATAAGTTTTGATACATTGAAGTTGACAAGTATACCAAGTTTTTTATCTGAAAGTTTTAGGTAGGTAAGTAGTTGTTTCTTATGAACATCGTGTAAGACCTCTACCGATTTTATTTCAATAATTATAGTGTTTTCTACCAGAATATCAATTCTATAACCTAATTCTAATTTTTGGCCTTTATAATTTACCGGCAAACCAACTTGTGTGGCAATAATTAAGTTTTGTGACCTTAACTCATATGCCAAGGCAGCTTCATAAACACTTTCTAAAAGACCAGGTCCGAGATTTTTATGGACTTCGAAAATGGCACCCCTTATAATGTATGATATTTCGTTTATTGTCATGTTTAGGTTGCTTTAGCAAAATACATAAAATCCAGAATATTAAATCATTTTTTACATATTGATTTAAATAGAAGTTCAAAAAAAAATAGCGTCTGTGAAGATCTGTGAGCCAAAGATTTATTTCTCACAGAAGGCACAGAATAACACAGAAATATTCCATTAGAATAGTTATTAATGCTTATAAAAACAGCGTCTGTGAAGATCTGTGAGCCAAAGATTTATTTCTCACAGAAGGCACAGAATAACACAGAAATACTAGATTAGAATAGTTATTAATGCTGATAAAAATAGCGTCTGTGAAGATCTGTGAGCCAAAGATTTATTTCTCACAGAAGGCACAGAACAACACAGAAATATTCGGTTAGAATAGTTATTAATGCTGATAAAAATAGCGTCTGTGAAGATCTGTGATATCTGTGAGACAATGATTTTATATTTCTCACAGAAGGCACAGAATTGAACAGAATTAATTAATCAGCTTCCCGATTTTTCCATTTGGACCGGCTAAGAAAACGGCTTTGCCATTTTTGGCTTTGCGTACTACGTGGAAGGGTTCAGATGAAATTTGAAAATAATTTGGTTTTTTGTAGCTGCTCATTTCAACACCTGATGTGCCGCAAACTATGATGTATGGTATGAACCTTAAATTTTCAACGCATGATTTATATCCTGTTGGATAGTTCCAGGTAATTTTTGATTTACGTTTGTCGGTGTTCCATGATACTGTTGATTTAAATTTCATGGTTTCCTGCATGTAATCTCCGCCAACACTGATTACAATTCCTACTCCTTCAATACAATACAGGGAGATTGAAAATATACCCTGTGATGGTTTGCCCTGAACAACTTTAGTAAGGCTTATACTCCAGCTATTACCATGATTATTTGTGTAAAATATACGGGCACATGACCCTCCGGTTGCAAAAGCTACAATGCTATCGTTTATACACCTCAAACTCGTCCCACTGGCCGCAAACACCGCTTCGCCATCCATCGCTTTCGGTGTTTTGGATGTGTCGAGTTCTTGCCAAGTTTCGCCACCATCTGTGGTTTGAAGCAATACAAAATGCCTGTTTATCGGGTCGCCAACTAACATACCGCGTTTTTCATCCCAGAAATCCATAGCATCGAGAAAGTAAGCCGAATCATTTTGGCGAAAAACTTCTTTCCAAGTTTGTCCGCCATCGGTTGTTTTCATAATCAATGCAGGCGTTCCGCTACTCATGATAATGGCTCGCTTTTCATCAAACGCCTCTATATCGCGGAAATCACTTTTTTCATATCCTTTCAACTGGGTGTAGGTAAATGTTTTACCGCCATCAATACTGCGTGCAATGGTGCCGCGGCTACCGCTTACCCAGATGGTATTGTTATCAACCACACTCAGGCCACGGAAACTGGTTTTGCTTAATACTACGCCTTCTGCCAGTTGAAATGTATTGCTATCCAGTATTTGTATTTTGTATTGTGCATGGGTAGCAAAAAATGATATTAGGAGTGCAAAAAGCAGAAATGGTTTCAATACTTGCATGCTGCAATTAACAAAAAAGCCCCAACACTACGGCTGAGGCTTTCATAAATATACTATTCAAATTAAAACTTGTTCTTCCACATCATACTTTCAACCGGTTTAACAGTACGTTTGCTGTATTTGGCATTTTTCTTTGTATTATACATAACTTCAATTTCGCCATCTACAGCAAAGTAAATCAACTGTCCGATAGGCATACCTGCATATATACGCACAGGTTGGGCGCAGGATATTTCAAGTGTCCAAGTATTGCAAAATCCTACATCACCTTTACCAGCTGTAGCGTGGATATCAATACCTAATCTGCCGGTGCTTGATTTTCCTTCTAAAAAAGGAACATGTGCGTGGGTTTCGGTATATTCTGATGTTACACCCAAATAAAGGGTGTTGGGTTGCAACACAAAACCTTCGGCAGGTATTTCAAATACATCAATTTTATTGTGTTCTTTAGCATCTAATACGCGGTCTTTGTAGGTAGCTAAATAGCGACCCAGGTGAACGTCATAAGAGTTTGTGCCTAAATGTTCGCGTTTGAAAGGTTCAATTAAAATTGTTCCTTTATCAATCTCTTCTAGAATACGTTTGTCTGATAAGATCATAGCAATTTGTTTGGCGCAAATTAGGGGTGGATGTGGTAGGGTAATCTACAAATTGTTCACACGATTAATCTTCATCATTAATCATCAACCAAAGCTTATCTTTTAGCTGTATGATGTTTAGCCCAGTAGCAGAACTGATGAAGATATGCGGAACGCCTTTTGGAAGCTCTTTTTTTATTTCGGCCATCAGTTCATCGTCAAGTAAATCGCATTTGCTGATAGCAAGCAAACGTTTTTTATCAAGCAAATCCTTATTGTATTGTTTAAGTTCATTTACCAGAATTTTGTATTCGTCTTTAATATTTTTAGAATCGGCCGGAATTAGAAATAATAAGGTGGCATTGCGTTCAATATGTCTAAGAAAGCGGGTTCCAAGGCCTTTGCCTAAGTGCGCCCCTTCAATAATTCCCGGGATATCAGCCATCACAAATGATTTGTAGTCACGATACTCTACAATACCTAAATTCGGCACCAAAGTGGTAAAAGGATAATCAGCAATTTCGGGTTTGGCTGCACTTACCACGCTTAGAAGGGTTGATTTACCTGCATTGGGAAAACCTACAAGACCAACATCTGCCAAAATCTTCAATTCCAGAATTTTCCATTCCTCTTTTCCGGGTTCACCGGGTTGTGCAAATCGCGGAGACTGCTGCGTAGCACTTTTAAAATTATTATTACCTAATCCGCCTCGTCCTCCTGCTAGCAGCACATGTTCTTCGCCATCTTTGGTCACCTCAAAAAGAATTTCACCTGATTCCGCATCTTTGGCTACAGTTCCCAAAGGTACTTCAAGAATATCATCTTTACCATCAGAGCCACTGCACAATTTTGGTCCACCGTTTTGGCCGGGTTCGGCAATTACGTGTTTACGGTATTTTAAATGGAGTAATGTCCACATTTGAGAGTTGCCACGCACAATGATGCTTCCACCTTTTCCACCATCACCCCCGTCAGGTCCGCCTTTGGCGGTATGTTTATCACGATGAAAGTGAATAGCACCTGCACCGCCCTTGCCTGTTCGGCAGCAAATTTTAACGTAGTCAACGAAATTAGAACCCTCCATGAGATATTTTTAAAAATGAAATATTGAAAAAATGAATGAATGAAATATTTTCTGCGAAGGTATTGAATGAATGTCTGAAACTTTCATAAATGATATATTCTTCAGTGTAAATGAACTTTTTAAAGTTTTATGGATCAGAACTTGGTATTTCTGCGCGCTGCGCTCATTATATTCAATAATTCCAAATCCTCTTTATGTAATTGAAAAGATAAGTTAGAGTTATCGATTCCGGTTTCATTGATGATTTCTATCCAGAAACAAGTTTCATCACATTCCTCTACAGAAATACTCAATTTAGCAAAGAATTCTCTGTTTGACCTAGCTCTACATGCTGCACGGTAATTTGATGCCATTGAGGTAGAAATTTTGATAATCTGATAACGTATGACTCTCATTACAGGAGTGTCTGGCAATGTGCGGGTATATTTAATTACTGCTACAGCGACAGCTTTAGTTCTTTTAAGCATCAGCTGTACAAATTCATTTTTGTTA
>JBIINH010000178.1:0-4237 GCA_044337585.1 Bacteroidia bacterium | reverse complement strand
ACATAAGCATATTTCGAATCATCAACGATGACAACATGGTTGGGTTGAAATTCGATGGCCTGCTTAATCAATAAATCAGCATTGGAATGTGCAGTGAGCACTTCGGCTTGAAGCTGATTTTTTTGTTCACGTATGATTTCAAGCGCCTGTGTGCCTATTGAACCCGTGCTACCTAAAATGGCTATTTTCTTTTTTTCCGTATTCATTTATAAAACGAATATAAAATAAAACAGGCTACAACTTGTGAGGATGTAGCCTGATTTTGTTTTTTCAAATCTGTATTAGTGAGTTGACAGGTAATTGGCTATGCCTTCGGCATTGTCTTTTAATCCATCTTTACCTTTTTCCCAATCAGCAGGACAAACTTCACCTTTTTCTTCAAAAAACTGAAGCGCATCAATCATGCGGATGGCTTCATCTACGCTGCGACCTAAAGGAAGATCATTCACAACCTGATGACGAACAATACCTTGTTTATCTATTAGGAACAATCCTCGGTACGCAACCGCATCTTCTCCTTGATTGCCTATCCACATCATGTTTCCATTTTCATCATAATCATAATATCCTGCCAATACTCCATAATTCAAAGCAATAGTTTTGTTTACATCAGCAACCAAAGGATACATTACACCTTGAATACCGCCATCATTCTGAGGGGTATTTAGCCAAGCCCAATGACTAAATTTTGAATCGATAGAGCATCCCACAACTTGTACATTTCTGTCTTCGAAATCTTTTAATCGTTTTTGGAAAGCAATTATCTCAGTTGGACAAACGAATGTAAAGTCGAGTGGATAGAAATAAAAGAGAACATGTTTATTTCCTAGGTACTGATCTAAACTAAAATCATCTTCAAAATCGCCACCATTTACAACAGCTGATGCTTTAAACGAAGGGGCTTTCTTTCCTACTAACATTGTCATAATATTTATTGGTTTATATGTTACTTAATATAGTTATCCATTCATAGACGCAAGAAACTCCTCATTTGTTTGCGTTGACCTCATATTTTTTAACATTAGGTCCATTGCCTCTTCCGGATTCATATCAGCAATATGGTTTCTAAGAACCCACATACGCTGAAGTGTTGCTTTTTCAAGGAGTAAGTCTTCTCTTCTTGTGCTTGAAGCTACAATATCAATTGCAGGATAAATGCGTTTATTTGCAAGGCGCCTGTCTAATTGCAACTCCATATTTCCGGTGCCTTTAAATTCTTCGAAAATAACTTCATCCATTTTCGAACCCGTTTCGGTTAGGGCTGTTGCAATAATGGTGAGTGAACCTCCGTGCTCAATTTTGCGGGCTGCCCCAAAGAAACGTTTAGGTTTGTGCAACGCATTAGCATCAACACCGCCCGACAAAATTTTGCCTGATGCTGGCTGTGCTGTATTGAATGCGCGTGCCATACGTGTAATAGAATCGAGAAGTATAACAACGTCATGACCACACTCTACCATTCTTTTTGCTTTTTCCAAAACAATATTGGCAAGCTTCACATGTTTTTCTGCAGGTTCATCAAAAGTTGAAGCCACGACTTCAGCCCGAACACTGCGTTGCATATCCGTTACCTCTTCAGGGCGCTCATCGATTAATAAAATAATCAAATAAACTTCGGGATGATTTTTTGCAATGGCATTGGCTATATCTTTTAGCAAAATTGTTTTTCCTGTTTTGGGCTGCGCAACAATAAGACCTCTTTGGCCTTTCCCGATAGGAGCCAGCAAATCAATAATGCGGGTTGAGAAAACATTTGAATTATCTGCTAATCTCAATTTTTCATCCGGAAAAAGTGGGGTCAAATGCTCGAATGCAACTCTATCACGCACTTGAGTAGGAGTTAATCCATTCACCGATTCAATTTTGGTGAGGGCAAAATATTTCTCGCCTTCTTTTGGCGGGCGAATGGTTCCTTTTACGGTATCACCTGTTTTTAATCCTACAAGTTTCACATGTGATGGACCTACATATATATCATCTGGCGAGGACATGTAATTATAGTCGCTTGAGCGAAGAAAACCATAGCCATCAGGCATCATTTCCAATACACCTTCGGCACTTACTATGCTCTCAAGCTCTTGAAGCAATGCGTTTTGTTGTTGTATTCTTTCGTAGCGTTCTTGTTTTTTATCACGAAATCTGTTTTGCTCATTACCAGTTGATGAAGTTGTTTGATATTCTGCTTGTTCCTCTGTTTCATTTGTCATTGAAACATTTCCAGAAACTTCTTGTGTATTGCTGGTTTCAGTATCTCTTAAATTAACCTCATAGGTCTGTATCATTTTCTCAGTAACAACATCTACATCATTATCTTTTTGCTCGTTACTTGTTTCTAATTCTTGTTTAACCACAACTTTTTTTGTTCTGGCTTTTTTCTTCTTTTCTTCTTTCCCTTGTTGAGCTGTCTCAATTTGTGCAATCAAATCTTCTTTCGATAAATTTTCAATTCCTTCAATTTTCAATTTGCCTGCGAGTTCAATCAACTCAGCATCAAGCATGTCATTCAGCATTTTTTTGTCTTGCATGTAAATATGTTTGGATTAAAATATTCTTCCCGCTGCAGGTTCCTTGATGAATCAATAAATATTCTGGATTGTGGGAGAAGAATGATACGGTGTGCAATGATATGATTTTTTTGAATTAAACAATAATCTCAAAAAAATTATTGCCGACCGACTATAAACGCCTTTTATATATGTCATTTCATAAATCTAGGAATAAGTTTATCAGTTATAAATGAGCAAATTTATAATCATAATAGTTGACAATGCATCAATTTTAAAGAAAAATCGCTTTCCCAATCATTGGTCGATAAAAAGATTGCGCTGATGTGCCGATGGTGTTTTGCACTGATCAAACTTTCCAAACAAATTGTAGCGATTTTTGGCTACCCAATTATAAATGGCATTTCTTAAAAAAGCTGGAACTATAAAAAATACATACGCCAATTTCCAGAAACCGCCAATTTCTATAATGGCCATAAGTGCCCCCGTTGAATGCGTATAGGCATGTTGGTTTTTATAAAAGATAAAAGAATCCATATTAGCTGTTTCACCCAATAGCCTTATGGCAAAGTCTGACTGAAGTGCGGCATACCTCAATTTTTGTTTTTTGTCTCGTGCAATCAGAAATTGAATACTTTTATCACAAAGTCCGCAAACGCCATCATAAAATACAATTGGATGATTAGTTGACATGGAAAAGGATTGTCGTTAAATGGTTTTAAGAGATTGCCTAAAAAATGTATTTTCGCAGCCTTCAAAGTTGCACAAATATGTTTGAAAATTTAAGTAATAAACTCGAAACTGCGTTCAAAACCCTAAAAGGACAGGGTAAAATCACTGAAATAAACGTAGCGGAGACAGTAAAAGAAATAAGGAAGGCACTTATTGATGCTGACGTAAACTATAAAATTGCCAAACAATTTACAGATACTGTAAAAGAAAAAGCACTTGGGCAAAATGTATTGACAAGTGTTTCACCAGGTCAGCTGATGATTAAAATTGTCAATGACGAATTGGTGGCATTATTTGGTGGCAAAGCAGAAGAAATCAATACCAACGGCAACCCGGCTATAATATTGATGGCTGGTTTACAGGGGTCGGGAAAAACTACACACTCCGCCAAACTTGCTAATCACATAAAGAAAAAAGGAAAAAGCGTGATGCTTGCAGCTTGCGATGTGTATAGGCCGGCAGCTATTGAACAACTAAAAGTGTTGGGACAACAATTAGAAGTTCCTGTTTTTTTTGAAGAAGGCAACACAAATCCGGTAAAGATTGCGGAGAACGCGGTAAAAGCAGCAAGAGACCAAGGCATCAAGGTATTGATTGTGGATACTGCTGGTCGATTGAGTGTGGATGAAGAAATGATGGCAGAAATTGGTAATATCAAACAAGCCATTAAGCCACAAGAGATATTATTTGTGGTGGATGCAATGACTGGACAAGATGCGGTGAACACTGCCAAAGCATTTAATGATGTGTTGGATTTTAGTGGTGTAATCCTTACCAAACTTGATGGTGACACCCGAGGTGGAGCTGCTCTGTCAATCAAATCAATAGTAAACAAGCCTATAAAATTTGTTGGTATGGGCGAAAAAATGGAAGCATTGGATGTTTTCCATCCCGACCGCATGGCTCAACGAATATTGGGTATGGGCGATATCGTAAGTTTGGTAGAAAGGGCCCAATCAGTTTTTGATGAAAATGAGGCGGCAAAACTTCAAAAGAAATTG
>JBIINH010000042.1:0-14632 GCA_044337585.1 Bacteroidia bacterium | reverse complement strand
GCAATACCGCCACAGCACAAAGGATAGTGAACGTAGTAGACCGACAAGCACCAACCATGAAGTTATTGGGCAGCAATCCGCTACGCGTAGATATCATCAATCAGGTAGGACCGTGGTGGTCAGTAGCAGACCCGGGCGTAGTGGCATCAGACAACTATGACCAACCATCAGAGATACGAATATTGATAGACTCAAGTGCATATGTAAAAGACGTACCGGGCGATTGTTACATCTTCTACACAGCCGTAGACAGTTCAGGCAACAGAAGCGAACCGATGTTCAGAGAAGTACAGGTAAGATTCCCTGTGGGCATAAAAGAGTTGAATCAAAACAACACACTAACGGTGTATCCAAATCCATCAACGGGTATATTCTACATCAACAGCAAAGAGTTGAAGGGTGCAACGATAACGGTATATGACATGACGGGAAGAGAAGTATTAACCCAACAGATTAGCGAAGGGGCAGAAGACACAGCGATAGACATGACCGGCAAGATGCAGGGTATGTACCATATGGTATTAACCCACAACGGAGAAAGCTACCATGCAAAGGTGACGGTGATGAAATAAGCATCAGAACTTTAAACAATATAAACCAAATAAAAAAGGCGAACCATGCGGTTCGCCTTTTTTATTATTTACGTGGGAAGTTTTTGGAATCAGAATTTCAAGAAAAGTTAGAGATAAAAAATGCATAAAAAAACGCCAGCATTTGAATAACAAACACTGGCGTGAATCGGGATAAAATTTAGAATATTATTTAAGCACTTCGCGCGATATAACGATACGTTGTACTTCCGAAGTTCCTTCGTAAATTTGCGTAATTTTTGCATCGCGCATTAAACGTTCAACGTGGTATTCTTTAACATAACCGTAGCCACCGTGAACCTGCACGGCTTCGGTAGTGACCCACATGGCCGTTTCTGATGCAAATACTTTTGCCATAGCACTAGCCATGATATAATCCTGTCCGGCATCTTTAAGTGCAGCAGCTTTTAAGCAAAGCAAACGTGCTGCTTCAATCTGAGTAGCCATATCAGCCAATTTAAATTGAATAGCTTGGTGGTGCATGATTTCTTTACCAAATGCCTTACGCTCTTTAGAATATTTTACTGAAAGTTCGTACGCACCACTGGCAATTCCCAAAGCTTGGGCAGCAATACCAATACGACCACCTGCAAGTACTTTCATAGCAAATTTAAATCCAAAACCATCTTCACCAATGCGGTTCTCCTTAGGTACTTTCACATCGGTAAACATGATAGAATGGGTATCACTACCACGGATTCCCATTTTGTCTTCTTTTTTACCAACGGTAACGCCAGGCCAGTTTTTCTCAACGATAAATGCATTGATACCTTTGTGGCCTTTATCAGGATAGGTTTGAGCAATAACCAAGTAGTAAGTTGCTGAATTGCCATTGGTAATCCAGTTTTTAGTTCCATTTAAAATATAATGATCGCCTTTGTCGTCAGCAGTTGTGCGCTGTGAAGTAGCATCACTGCCTGCTTCAGGTTCAGATAACAGAAATGCTCCGTGGCATTTTCCGCTGGCCATTGGAACCAGGTATTTTTGTTTTTGTTCTTCGCTTCCGTATGTTTCAAGTCCCCAACATACAAGTGAATTATTTACCGAAACCACCACAGATGCCGAAGCATCTACTTTTGATAATTCTTCCATTGCCAATACATAGCTGATGGTGTCCATACCCGAGCCTCCGTATTTTGGGTCAACCATCATTCCCATGAATCCCAATTCGCCAAGCTTTTTAACTTGCTCACCCGGAAACTCTTGTTTATCGTCACGCTCAATTACACCGGGCAATAATTCAATTTGTGCAAAATCACGCGCAGCTTGTTGAACGGATAAGTGTTCTTCTGTTAATTCAAAATTCATAATTGAAAAATTATTTAGAAGGCGAAAATATGCTTAGTAAAGGTCAATATCAAAAGGAAATTTAAATTTAAACTGTCAATAAATTACATCCAGCCATTTTTCTTGAAGTTTCTGTAAATCAGTATTGTAATTAATGTCATAGCGATCCAAACCAACGGGTATCCGATAGGATGATTGAGTTCAGGCATGTGTTCAAAGTTCATTCCATATACCCCAACAATAAAAGTGAGGGGTAAAAAGAAAGCTGAAAACACAGTGAGTACCCTCATGACTTCATTGGTTTTTTGAGAAGAAAGCGAAATATAGATATTTAACAAACTATTCATGCTTTCATACAATTCTTCAACAAAGGTGTCGCTCCTTAGGTACACTTCTTTCAAATCTTGTATAATGGTGGAGCGTTTTTGAAGGTTCATCAATTTTTCGATTATCTCTTTGGAAAGATTTAACATTTTACGATACGAATACACCCTTCGTTTAATGAGGTATAAGTTTTTTAGTAAGTCGGGAATACGTTTTTTTAAAAATATTCGAGATTCGTAGAAATCAATTTCTTTATCCAATTTTTCTATTGAGGCATCAAAACTTTGGATACAACATTTTACCAGCTTTGCTACCACTTCATGTAGGTTGTTATGTTGGGAATATTTTTGATATACATAATCTACATATTCTTGAGCGTAGCGGTGAATGGTAATAAGGTAATTTGTCCCCCATAAAATACCTAGGCCATGCGTAAGTTGGATGATATCATCGGCATCTTTTGAGCATTCTTTATTAAGAAATCGACAAATTATAAAATGGTTATGCTCATCAAATGATTCAAATTTGGGTAAATGACTATGTTCTTTAGCATCAATAATTGCGGTTTGTGGAATATGATACTCGTGTGCAATTTTTCCAAATTCATGTTCTGTAGGATTTGTTAAATTAATCCATGTAAATCCATTCTCAAATACCGGGGGATGAATTGTAATCATAAATGCAAAATATGCTTATTCAATCATATTTCGGTCTACAAAATCTCCCGAATGTTTAAATAATTTACCGAAGGCATATTGCTGAATGAGCATGATGGTTGGCTCACCATTCATAAAAGCATAATATTTTTCAGGGTCAATATCATTTGACAACATGGTGGTTTCGTCAAATTGCGCTTTGGTTCTACGGTCTGATGCTTTCATATATACATCCAATGAAAGCATTTGATTGTTTCGTAATTTCACAATGAATTTGCAATAAGGTGTCATACTTTTTATTGAATCAACCAGTTGCTTTGGCATATCATCCAAATAACTTTCTGCATATAAATTATTGAATGAAGCGATATAGTATCGGATAAAATTTAAATCAGAAGGAATCTCTTTGCCTCCTTTGTTCATATATACTTTTGGGGTTATGCCATCGCAATCAATATAGAAGCCTGCATTTGGCTTCACGGGATAATTAACTTCGATACTAGAAATGGCTTCTGGCTGAAGCACGAATATTTCTTTGCTTTTCCAGCGCTCGGGAATCACGCTGAAACGTGGAGTGAGGTAGCCGACAAAACCGGGTATATGCGTTACAAATGGAGCAGATGCATTTTCTAGCATCATGAATGTGCCCGTATTGTCAGGTGTAGGTGAGCCTATATAAATGGTTTTTAATAATTTTTCACCCGCATAAAATTCTGTTTTGATGCCTAACGTGGATAAGCTTGCAATGGTAGAATTAAATTCAGACTCGTTGATGGGATTGCGTACTTCTACATCGTGAATTGTTGCTTTAAGCAAGTTGATTTTTTGTAAATCACCTTTGAATGTATTGTTGATATACCAATCGCCATCTGCATTTTTTTCAATAAGGACTGTGTTGTTTTTTTTATCAGCTAAAAATATGCGGGTAATGGAGGCCGTATCTTTTATGGCAAAGTCTTTACGCTCTGATCTGAAATTGCTGAAAGGCTTATTTACAAAAACAAAATAGATAATTGCCAATATAGATAATGTGATGACAAGGTATTTGAGGTTTTTATTCATGGTGGCATTTTATAACTTCAAGTGTGTTTTTTTAGATATACTGTTGCTTCAAGCAGCATATTTTCTTTTACGAACCTGAGCATTAAGGTATCCAAAAATTAATATGATAAAAATTGGTAATATGATATTAATAAGTTGCCATTTTGTTTTGTCAGATTTTATGGCAGCTTTATCAAGCAAGCGAAGGGTTATTTCTTTCGAACGTATCTCAATCAGTCCACTGTCATCACACAAGTAGTCTATGCAATTTAAAATAAATCGCTTGTTGCCAAATTGCTGGTTCGTGTATCGGTTATAGCCAAGCGGATAAATCTCACCAGTACTTTTCTTGCGTTGGTTTCTAATTACATCTCCGTCCGATACTACAATCATTTTATTGTATGCAATGCTTTCCTTGAAAGGGAGTTCAGGGTCAGGTGTAGCTCCTGCACGATATTGAAAAATGGATTTGAATGTTCCTTCTAGTAATACTGCAAGTGGAAAACCGTTTCCAGTAAATAATTCTGGGTCCGGTTTAGAGCGTACAATGGCTAGGTCAACACGTGCAGGTGCATTTATAATTCGGGAATATGGAGACGTGCGAAGCAAAATGGTTTTCTTAATGTCTTTATTAGAGGTGGTATCAATAGTGCCTGCAAATTGAAACCAAATTGGGTCAAGATTTTTTACAACTGGATGGTCCGTATCAGGATTGGCAACAGGAAAAAACACCCACGGTAATAATTTTTGTTGTGGCATCCCGTTTTTCATCCCCGCTAGCACCGGAATGGCCTCACACTGCAAATCTTGAACAATATTATAGTTTACCCTAACTCCGTATCTAAATAAAATATCGTCAAGGTTAAGGTCATACGAACCCGTAATAAATTCAGGTTCGGTTTGCAAGCTGTCCATGTCAGCAATTTGGGTTTCAACCAGCCACAAAATTTTGCCACCACTCATTACGTATTGGTCAAGTTTAAATTTGTCGTAATCAGAAAATGTTTGCGTTGGCCTTGCAATGATGAGTGCGGCAAATTTATTGAGTTCAACAGGAGGGTAGTTTCCTAAAGCAATGCGTTTTACATCATAATATTGTTCTAATTCAGCTTGAGCATCTGCTACATCCCATTGGCCAAGTTCGCCATGGTCGTCAATAAACGCAATGGTGGTTGCCTTTTTCTCCAACGCTTTGCGCAAAGCGTTTGCAATTTCATACTCTATTAATTCGATTGAGCTATTGATTACATCTTCAGGATTGGCCCCAAACTGTCCCTTTAAAAAATTGGCCCCGATTTCTTTGCCTTTATAGTAAAAAACGGCACCAGGGACAATTATTTTTTGTGCAGATTCATCATCTTTTTTGGTTTGCACGTTTGTGGGTTGTAGCCCTTTGCTCACAAGTTCTTCAATAATATCTGCAGACTTTTTATTATCGGCTTCAGCAAATGGGTCTATAAACTCATATTGAATATTCCCACCCGAGTATGCTGCAAACTCATCAAGCATTTCTCTAACTGATTTGCTCATGCGTTTAAATCCAGCGGGAAACTCACCCTCCAAATACACTTTAGCATAAAATACTTCATCTACTTGTTTAGCTAGATTGATACTTGCATTTGAAAGCGTATAGCGTTTCTCTTTTGTCAAATCAAAACGAAAGAAATAATATGCACCTACCAGGTTTATAAATATCAATATAGCAATCATCAAAACGAGTTCAGTCAACGCTTGCGTTTTAAAATTTCTTTTGCTTTCGGTTGTTATTTTCTTGTTCATCTTAATTACCATTTACGTGAACCGAATACAAATTTAGTTGCCCATAAAAAGGCAATATTTACTGATGCAAAATAAGATAAATCGCGGCTATCAATCACACCTCTGCTAATAGATTGATAATGCGCGCTAATGCCAAGTGATGCTACCAGACTATCCCAAGTTCCAAGCAAATTAAAGTTGGCTAACAAATCAAAAAGTTGGTAAAATGTGTAGCACAAAAACATGGCAAGCACAAATGCTACAATTTGATTTTCGGAAAGTGACGAGGCAAATAAACCAATACTTACAAATGTAGATGCCAATAAAAATAAACCGATATAAGAACCAATTGTAGCGCCCATATCAATATTCCCTTTTGGTGAGCCCAATTGATAAACAGCATAAACATATAGCAGGGTAGGAATAAGTGTGAATAGTACAAGTGCCACGCCTGCAAAATATTTGCCTAAAATAATTTGAATATCAGTAAGAGGTTTGGTTGTAATCACCTCAATGGTGCCTGTCTTTTTTTCTTCACTAAATGAGCGCATGGTGATAGCAGAAATAAGAAAAATAAAGAGCCATGGAGCCATGCTGAATAGTGCATCAAGGTTGGCGTATCCAAGGTCAAAAATATTATAATCTGGGATTACCCATGTAAAAAGACCTGTGGCTATCAAGAACACAATCATTACCACATATGCAATGAGCGAGCTGAGAAAACTTCTAACTTCCTTTTTAAATATGCTATACATCTCACTTAATTATTTAAGGAATGCAATGATACTAAACTTTTGACTACACATGAAAATGTTTAGATACAGTTTGTTGTAAAGTACTGTGCAAAGATGATGAAGCAGCTATAATTTGTTTGCCAAAAATATAATCGTTAGTTCCGTTAAAATCAGTAACTATGCCACCAGCTTGCTTCACAATAAATGCGCCACCACACACATCCCAAGGGCTAAGACCATATTCAAAAAAGCCATCAAATCGCCCGCAAGCAACATAAGCCAAATCAACTGCAGCGCTGCCCATTCTGCGCATTCCTTGAGTACCAATCAATAACTCATGCAGGGCATTCAAGTACTTTTGCATTAAATCAAAATCGTAGTATGGAAATCCAGTAGCCAATAATGATTGTTTCAAATGAGGGTTAGTTTTTACAGATATTTTTTTTCCATTGAGCATCGCAGGACCAGTTTCCCATGCATAAAAAAGTTCGTCACGGTTGATTTCGTAAACTACTCCAGCAACAGATTTTCCTTGGTGCATTAGCCCTATGCTTACGCTATACACAGGTAATCCATGAATAAAATTGGTAGTTCCATCAAGCGGATCAATTACCCACATCCATTCTTTCTCTTCTGTTTTAATGGTTTGTTCTTCGGTAATGAATCCTGCTTCGGGCATTAATAGATGAAGCTTTTCTACTAGCATTTCTTCGGCAGTTTTATCAACATAAGAAACCAATTGGTTAAAGCTTTTTTCTTCTACTTTATTTCTATTAAATGATAAAGATTCTTTGGCAATAAAACTGCCTGTTTTTTTTGCAATATCACATATTTGAAGGCAGCGTTCTTCATTTGTCATTTATTTTCTATTAGGGGTTTTATAGTTGGTACCGATTATGCGAATAGTGGTGCGCCTGTTTTGTTGATGCTCTTCTTCCGAACACTCAACATCATCCGCACAATCATTTACCAATTGTGTTTCGCCATATCCTTTTGCAATTAGCCTCTCATTTCCAATGCCTTTACTTACAAGATAATTCACACATGATTCAGCACGTTTTTGCGAAAGTGTCATATTGTAATCAGCAGGTGCTCGACTATCCGTGTGTGCGGCCAATTCAATTTGTATTTTTGGATTGGTTTCTAAAATCATTGCCACGGAGTCAAGTATTATTTTTGATTCAGGCCTAAGATCGAATTTATCCAAATCATAATATACCCCTTGTAAGGTGAATTCATAGTCTTCTTCTGGGATCAATTGAAGTGGTATTTCAATTGTTATTACGGTATCGGCCGAAACGTTAAAAGTAGATACTTCGATAGGTAAATTGCTTAAGTACTTTTCTTTTTCAGCTTTTATAAAAAGACGTTGATTCATAGGTAAATCAGCATTCACGGTTCCTTCGTTTCCGGTTCTAAGTTTATTACTTGGAATACTTGTAGAATCCACAATGATCACCTCGGCAGATGATATTGCACTGCGAGTTGTGGCATCAAGTACTTTCATTTTCACTACAAATGAGAAAGGTTTTATGCTTAAACTATATAGGTCATCGTCTCCTTTTCCACCCTGCCTATTTGAAGAGAAATAAGCTATTGGGTCTTTTGTGGTTCTGTATTTTTCTGCAACATAGGAAATGCCAAAATCATCTCCACCAGAGTTGATTGGATACTTTAAGTTTTGAGCTTGAGTGTATTTTTCGCCCATCAATTGCGAAAAGAAAATATCCAAACCACCCATTCCCAATCTGCCATTGGTAGAAAAATACAAGCTATTTTTTTCGTCAACAAATGGAAACATGTCATTCTCATCCGTATTGATGTTTTGTCCTAAGTTCACTGGATTACCCCATGTGTTTTTAGTGCGGTTATAATCAACATAATAAATATCTTTTTGTCCATATCCACCAGGCATGTCGCTGGCAAAAAATAACCTTTTTCCGTCATGCTGCATACTTGGATGCCCACATGAAAATGAATCAGAATTAAATGGTAACATCTCAGGAGTGCTCCAACCTGTATCGTTTTGGTAGCTTACAAATATTTTACATCCGGGGGTTTTGCCATCACGTCCGTTACATTGTGTAAAAAATAATGTAGTGTAGCCTGTATCTGTTGATGCACTTCCTTCATTAAAATTGGTATTTACATTGCCCTTTAGTTTTTTGAAAGTAGTAAAACCAGCTGAACCTTTTTCAGACTCAAAAAAATCAGAACATTTTTGCCCTGTCCACTCAAAAATTTCACTCCCTGTTGCTTCAGTTCTGGAAGAAGCCCAAATCAATTTATTCGGAGCGTAAGTGGGCGCGTAATCTGAATAAATGGTGTTTAATTCTGAAAGGTTAGTAATGGTAAATTTTTGTGGATTATTTTTCCATTCCAATGCAATTTTACAGGCCATCTGCTCTCTTTTCCCATTTTCACTATCTGGATCTTCGAATAAATAATCATAAAATTTACGAGATGCCTCATCATATTGTTCAAAATTTTTAAGCAAGAGCCCATAGCTGTATATTATCCTTGGGTTTGGATATTTGGTATTTACCAATTTTTCGTACCATTTGATGGCTTCGGTGTAATTGTTAGATAAGCGATAGCTCTCTGCAATCATGAATAAGACAGAGTCTTGTTTTTCTTCACTTTTGATTTTTGGGAATGCTTTTTGGTAAAGCCCGGCAGCTGTATTGTATTTTTTGAAGTCAAATGCTTTTTGGGCCTTTACCAATTCAATGTCCAAAGGTGTTTGGGTTTGAGAATTAGCAGCAAAGGATAAAATTAAAAAACAGAGTAAAATTTTTTGTTTGAAGTACACAAAAGATAAACATTTCATAATCGCCAAAAATATGGAAAAGAAAAGTATTTTAATTTATTTGTATTATATATAAGAATTACAGCATATTAAACATGGGAGATAGTGCCTTGTATACTTGAACGAGATAACAGATAAAAGGTTGGTTTATTACTTATAAATCAGGTATATTTGAAACTTTAATAACAATTCGCTATGAAAAATTTAACATTGCTAATTACTGCTATTTTTATTTCTTCTATTGGCTTATTTGCACAAACCTTTTATTCTAAATCAACAGGAGGCCTAAATACACTATCGACATGGGGAGATAATACAGATGGAACTGGAGCTGCTCCTTTAAATTTTACATCTGCAGGTCAAACATTTGAAATCAGAAACCGCGCCACGGCATCAATCACCGCAAATTGGACGGTTTCAGGAGCAGGCTCAGCAGTTACTGTTGGTGACGGAACAAATGCTACCAACTTCTCAACAGGAGCCTTTACCATAACAGGTACTTTTAATGTCTCAAATACTGCAACGCTTACTGTTCAATCTAATTCTACAACACTTACTATTGGAACATGCGCTACAGGTTCAACTGTAAGTTATGGTGGTAATGTAGATCAAAGCGTAAGGGTAGGAACATACTACAACCTTGTGCTTACAGGTGCAACAGCCACTAGAACAAAAACAGCGTCTGGAAACATTGTTGTTAACAATGATTTAACGGTTGATACCTTAAACACATTTGCATTATTAACAAATTTGTTGTCTGGTACGATTATCAGTACGAATGGCAGTGGTGTAATAACTACAACCAATACATCGGCAAGTCCTGTTCCAAACGGAATAACTTGGGCTCCCTCTCTGCAATTTAACGGTGGTACCCCGCATTCAGTTCCAAACGGAACTTACACCAATTTGTTAATTGGAGGTACGACAGATATTAAAACAGCTAATGGGAATATTGTTGTTTTAGGAATATTAAACGTAACAGCAACAAATACGCTTGCAATGACAACCAATATATTAAGCGGAGCTTTTTCAAATACAGGCACGGGAAATATCTCAACCACATCTGCAACAGCCGCAATACCTTCAGGTAAAACATGGACACAAACCATTAACTATTCTTTAGCAGGCGCACAGGAGGTAGTAAGTGGGATATATGCCGGATTTACTACTTCAGGTTCGGGAATAAAAACAGTACTTGCAAATCTTATTGTTAACGGCACCTTAACCGTTGGGGCAAATACCACACTAAACCTTTCTACCTTTGATTTATCTGGAAGTTTACCTACAATTACTTTTGGAAGCACCACAACCAGCATCCTTCAAACAGCCAATACTACAGCAACCCCGATTCCATCAAATAGAACGTGGGGAGGTGTGGTTCAATACAATTCAGCATCAAACCAAACTGTGGTGAGTGGAACCTTTAATTCACTCAATTTATCAGGTGGAGACAGGACAGTTTCAAACTTAGACACATTATTTGTAAATGGTACACTAACAACAGGTTCAGGAACACTCACAACAACAGGATCTACAATTGTGTTTCAAGGTGTCGCTACAACTCAAACCATTGCCATTGCCGGGCAAACTATATTGGCATTCGATAATATTCGCTTTAGAGGAGGTGCCAATAAAACCTTTAGTGGATCCGCAGCAGATATTACAGTGAACGGAGAATTAAATATAGCAGGAGGTGTGTCAATGAATCTAGGGACTCATCGATTGCTTTTCGGTGGAGGCATTTCACTTCAAGGTAAAGGACGTTTAAATTCTGCGCATTTATTAAACACAAACCCTATTCCAACAATTGTTGGAGTATGGCCGTATAGGGTAACTTTTTCAGGAACAAACATGAGCGTATCACCCGGAATATATGATACCTTAACGATTTCTGGTAACGGTATAAAAACTGCACAAGGAAATATTACTGTAAATGATTCCCTGATTATTGGCGCTACAAATAGCACGCTGGATATGGCTACATTTGAATTACTAGGTGCATTTACTCCCGGTGGTGCTGCAGGCACAATTCGCACACAAAATACAGGTGCTACGCCACTACCAAGTGGACAATCATGGAATTGTACCGTTAATTATAACGCACCAGGCAACCAAACAGTTGTGAGTGCAATTAGGTATAGAAACTTATCAATCAATGGCGGAATAGGTGAAAAAATCTTATCGGGAAATATCAAAGTGAACCTAACATTGACTGTTTCGATTGGAGTAATTTTTGACTTAGCCACATTTAGTCTTGATTCTGTTACTACTATTACCAACACTGGCACTATAAGAACACAAAATACATCAAGTGACCCCATACCCTCAGGCAAAATAATTGCAGCTACTTTCGAATACAATGGAGCAGGTGCCCAAACCGTTGTAAATGGAACGTACACCAATTTAAATATAAGTGGAGGCAACAGAACTTTATCCAGCCTTGGAGATATCAATATTTCTGGAACATTTACGGCTTCATCAGGATCAATTACTGGTGGTACCTCGAATATACGTTTAACAGGAGCAGCACAAACAATTGTGATGGGTGCAACGGGTAATTTCCATAATTTCAGAGCGCTAGGAACTGGTAATAAAACCATAACTGCTTCAACCGGGCCATTAAATTTAGACGGTGTGTTGGAAGTATTGGCAGCTAGAACCTTGGTGATGAACAATAACCAAATTCAGGGTGCATTTACAACAACCGGAACAGGAACCATTACAACCACACAATTAATAGCTGCTTTACCTAATGGTATTACTTGGACAATGTTAGTTAACTATACTGGTGCAGCAAATCAGGAATTTATTGGTGGAACCTACAACAGACTTACACTTTCCGGAACAGGACCTAAAGTAGCTGCAGGAAATATTGTTGTAGATAGTGCTTTGGTATCAGGAACATTGGCAATTAATATGGTTACATTTTCATTAGGCGGCTCTTTACTAAGTAGAACAGGAACAGGTGTATTTTCTACACAATGTTTGCTTAATGCTGTACCTTCAGGTTTAACATGGACATTTAGTACTTTTAATTACAATAGTACAGTTGTTCAAGACGTTGTTCCTGGAACATATATTAACTTAAATGTAAATGGTGGAGATAGAATATTTAATGGTGTAATTAGTATAACGGGTGTGTTTACAGCAAATACCGGAGGTGCAACCTATACCACAACAGGTTCAACCATCGGATTTTCTGGTGCTGCCCAAACACCTGCTTTGCTAACGGGCTTTACATTTGAGAATCTTGCCTTTTTGGGTAGTGGCACAAAAACCATTAGCATTCCTATTACAGTAAATAGTCAATTAACAATTTTATCTGGTGTAACTTTAAGTATTGGTACGCAAATATTAAGTGGCACATTTACAACTGTCGGAACTGGTCAGTTAAGCACTACAATTACCGGAGGTCCTGCAATACCAGCAGGAATAACTTGGACTTTTGTAGTTGCTTTTACTGCTAATGCAAATCAAAATATCCCTGATGGAATATACCAAGGTGGATTAACTCTAGGTGGCACAGGAATTCGTACAAAAACCATGTTGGCTGATATTACAGTAGGAGGAATACTAAATACAGGCACGGGGCATTTCTTGGCATTAAATGGAAATCAGTTAACATTAGACGGAACGATAGACGGAACTGCCACAGGATCAATACGAGGAAGTGCTACATCTGAAATTATTATAGCTGCAAATGCAAGTGATGCAGGCAATTTACTTATGGATCAAACCACGCCCGGTACAACCAATACCTTGCTCAACTTTACCTTGTCACGGAATACCGGTGCCGATGCAATTACTATTGGGAATACATTACGTGTGTTAAATTTAGTTACCATTACAGATGGCACACTTAATGGAAATGGAAACCTAGTATTTGTATCAAGTTCTGAAACACAAAGTGCTCAATTGGCAACAGTATCGGGCAGCGGAGCTGTAAGTGAAGATTTTATCGTGCAACGATTCATTCCTGGAAATAGTGACAGAGATTGGCGTTTTGTTGCTTCTTCAGTTACCACCACAAACAATATCAGCAACAACTGGCAATTACAAACATTTATTACTGGAAGCGGTACCGGAGCATCTTCATGTCCTGGGGTTCATACCAATGGATTTGATTATACTTCAAACAATGCAAACAGTCTTCTATTTTGGAATACATCAACACAAGCTTGGAATAGTGTAGCTTCAACCAACTCAACCAACCTGGTTGCTGGAACAGGTTACCGTTTCTTTTATAGAGGCACTAGGTCGCAAGGGTGTGCCGCATTAATTGGAAACGGCCCAGCTCCTGCTGATACTACACTTATAGCAACAGGAACATTACTAACCGGAACCCAAAATATTACATGTGCAACCGGAACAGGTTGGACATTGGTTGGAAATCCGTATCAAGCAAATATTGATTTGGATTTAGTTGGCAGAACCAATGTTGGTCCTATTTATTATGTGTATGATCCGTCATTTAATAATTATAGACAATACGATGCATCCAGTGGCATCGGAACAGGTGATTTTCTTGGTAATGGAACGTTAGCTCCAGGTCAGTCTATTTTTGTTGTAAGCACAGGTGCGGGTGCAACATTAACTTTTAATGAAAGCAATAAGGATGTAGCTGCAACTCCAGCTGCCATGTTTAAACAAACTGCTAAATCAGATATATTAAGACTGAAACTTGAAACTGAAAATAACGAAATCGATCAGAGCTTGGTTGCTTTCAATGAAAGCAGCTCTTGGGCAAAAGACATATATGATGGACCGTTGTTTGACGAAAGTCTTTCGCAAATTGCTACTTACACTGATGCCACACCAGTGCCAATGGGTATCAATAAAATTAACTACCTCAACAGAGGCGAATTCAATACCATCTATGTTGATTTAAGCCGTGCATTGGAAAGCAACAAAACATACAACTTGATTTTGACTGAAGTGGCCACCTTTGCTCCGGGATACAAATTATCTTTAGTGGATATGTATACCAACAAAACGGTTGCGTTAAATGATGATATGTCTTATGCTATTTCTACGGATGAAAATCCGGATTCTAAATCTTCATCACGTATTCAGATAAAAGTTGAAAATATAAACGGGAAAACACCTACCGCATCAGCTTTGGTGTTGTCATCATCACTTTCTACCAAAGGGGATGTTGTGTTGTATCCACAACCGGCTAACGAGGTATTGAATTTAACCATTCAATCAGGAAACAGCCAGGTAAAACATATTTTGGTACAGGACATCACTGGCAGATTATTTGCAATTTCTTATGAGTTAACCAACACACGAGATATTGCTGTTGATGTAAATGCACTGCCTACAGGTATTTATTTTATTACGCTGCAGGGTGAAACAGAAAAAGTAACACACAAATTTGTTAAACAGTAATTGCCAATTGACTAGGCGACATAAAAAAAGCTGCAACTTTAG
>JBIINH010000177.1:0-4281 GCA_044337585.1 Bacteroidia bacterium | reverse complement strand
TCATCAGCAATTACAGTGCTCCATGCCATTGGCTTATCAGCAAATCGTGACCGAGTTTGCGACCAAACTTCTTTAAATAATTCCGACTTTCGATAGGATTCCAAATTCGATTCATTTGCCCATATACTAAACGTAAAGTAAACGCAATCATTGCCCTTTTCTTTCAAAAGTTTTAATGACCTGCAACCAGGAAAATGCGCTATTTGATCTTTGTATTTATTGAACACCTCAATAAATTCATTTTCCATTGCAGGAACAAATACCATTCGCACGATTCTGTTAATCATAAAATTGAATTAAAATATTGCTTCCCACTTTAAATCCAAGCAATGATGATGCCTCGCCATCAACCATTGCGATTTCGAGTAGGTTATTGTGGTTGAATAATGCAACCACAGTCCCAGACTCTTCTTCACTGTAAAATTTTACAAGTTTCGAAATTCTATCTCTTTTGCTATATTGTATATCAAACGATTTGTATTTCGAGAGCAATTGTTCAAAATAAATTTTGTCTAAATTGGTTATGAGATTTTGGTTTCCATCAACATGTATTACAGTAGCTTTTATTAAGCTATCATTGATCAACTGTAGTTTTTGTAGTGTATCTTTCTCAAAAGATAAAATCTTAGGAATAGTGGTTTTCCATTGTTCGTCAACAATCCACTTCACCAAAGAAGGAAAGATACTTAACTCGGGGAATGATGGATTGAAATTAAAATCATTAATATTAAATGTAAAAACATTTATAGGTTGTTTTGGAAAAATTTCTTTGGCGATTGCATAATTGAATGAGATGATAAACTTATTTTCATGATGTATTACAATTACTTCCTTATGGGTGTTTGCATCACAATCTATTGCAACCAACAAAATAGCTTGATCCGGCAATAAGTTCCAAACGGAATGGATAAGAAATCCGGCTTGATAAAAATTTTTCGGTTTGATGGAGTGAGACAAGGATTGCCAACGAATGCGCTCATCTATAGCCTGCACTATTGTCATAAGTGCCGGTTCGTATGTGCTATTATTGCCATAATCGCTAATGCACGCGGTATAAATTGTCTTTGGAGAAGTCATTTAGCTTATGCGAGGTCAAATTTAAGTGAATTAAGCCACGCGAATCAGATTATTTGACCACAATCTTTCAATGAATTGTACAAAAATGTACAGAAAGAATGAACTTGACTTATTAAACAAATAAATACATCATAATTTCCTTATTTTGCGAGTCTTATAAATAAATCATTTGATCAAGAAAGAATTTATTATCGATACAGAGAAGGCTGATGCTTCTGCAATGTGGGGACCTTTGAACAAAAACCTCAAAGTATTGCAAAAAGCATTCGGAAAATTGAAATTGATAGCACGTGGCCAAATAGTAATGGCTACAGGAGAAGCAGATGAAATAGATCGATTTGAAACAGTTATTCGTGGATTAGAAACTTTTATTTCAAAATATGGAATAATAAGCGATGCGCAACTAGCTGGATTAATTGAACGTTCACAGGTTTCCATTCAACCAATTAGAAAAGAAGAATCTACAGAAGCAGATACTGAAGAACGAGTCGAATCAGAGGTTATCCTTCATGGAAATGGAGGAAAAATTATCAGAGCTAAAACCCCTAACCAGCGACAGATGGTAAAATCACTTGCGCACAATGATATCATGTTTGCAATAGGACCCGCAGGTACAGGAAAAACGTATACCGCAGTCGCTCTTGCCGTTAAGGCACTGAAAAATAAAGAAATCAAACGCATCATCTTAGCCAGACCAGCTGTAGAAGCAGGTGAAAATTTAGGGTTTCTACCCGGTGATTTGAAGGAAAAAATTGATCCTTATCTAAGGCCGTTGTATGATGCCTTAGATGATATGATAGCTAGTGAAAAACTGAAAGCATTTATAGAGAACCGTACTATTGAAATTGCGCCAATGGCCTTTATGCGAGGCCGAACATTAGACCATGCATACGTAATACTTGATGAAGCACAAAACGCAACTGACTTGCAATTGAAAATGTTTTTAACACGTATGGGACCAAACGCAAAATTTATCATCACAGGAGACCTCACACAAATAGATTTGCCAAAACGCAGTATGTCGGGATTGCTTAAAGCTGTTAATATTCTTGAAAATATAGCGGGTATTACCTTTACCTACCTTACATTTGAGGACGTAGTAAGGCATCGATTGGTTAAGGATATCATCAATGCATACGACAAAAGCGCTGCCAATCAATAATAAACATATCATGGAAAATTCTCTTATATCAACAAACTATTTTTTTCAATATCAAAAAGAATTTTACCGAGGTAAAGTTCGCGATGTCTATACCATCAATGATAATTATTTAGTGATGATTGCATGCGACAGAATATCGGCTTTTGATGTTGTATTAAAACGTGCTATACCTTACAAAGGACAAGTATTAAACCAAATCGCTTCTTACTTTTTGGATGAAGCTTCTAGTATTGTGCCTGTTTGGAAAATTAAAAGCCCCGATCCAAATGTAACAATAGGTTATGCTTGCAAACCTTACAAAGTTGAAATGGTAATTAGGGGATATTTGGCAGGGCATGCTTGGCGCGAATACAGAAGTGGGAAGAGAACAATTTGTGGGGTAGCGATGCCTGATGGTTTGAAGGAAAATGATGCATTTCCAGAACCGATTATTACCCCAACAATTAAAGCAAGTCATGGCCATGATGAAGATATTTCTAAAGAATTAATCATCAGCTCGGGATTGGTATCGGAAGCAGAATACCAGGCGCTTGAAACATATACAAAGGCATTGTATAAACAAGGAAGTGAAATTGCGGCCAAACGTAATTTAATTTTGGTGGACACCAAATATGAATTCGGTAAACATAAAGATGAAATCATGTTGATAGATGAAATACACACACCTGATTCGTCAAGGTATTTTTATCGCGATACGTATGATTCCATTCAGAAAAAAGACCAACAGCAAAGACAATTATCAAAGGAATTTGTGAGACAATGGCTGATTGAAAATGGTTTTCAAGGATTAGAAGGTCAACTACAACCTACCATGACAGACGAATTTATACAATCAGTTTCAGACAGGTATATTGAGCTTTACGAGCATATTACCGGAAAGAAATTTGAAAAAGGAGATTATACCGAAATCGAAAAACGCATTGAAGTGAATATTATAAGTGCTTTAAAAAATATTTAAACAAATATCTTCGTAGCCATGAGTTGCGCTTTTTCAAAAGCATCCCTGTTTATGTTTGTTTGAATACCTTTATTTTCAAAATAAGTTACCATATTCTCAGTAGGCATATTTCCTGTCAATTTATCCTCAGCCATGGGGCAACCTCCAAATCCTTTGATTGCGCCATCAAATCTTCTGCATCCGGCATTGTATGCTGCCTCAATTTTTTCTTGCCATGAATCAGGAGTTGTATGTAAGTGAGCGCCAAATTCAATCTCGGGATAGCGTGGAATGAGGTTGGTAAATAAATGTGAAATTGATTGTTGATTAGCAATTCCAATGGTATCTGATAGCGCTATGGTTGTAATCCCAATATCACTCATTTTTACTGCCCACTCCTCCACCAATTCAACATTCCATGGATCTCCGTAGGGATTACCGAAACTCATAGAAAAATAAACAACAAATTCCTTGAGATGCCTATTCGCCAAATCTTGAATTGCCTTTACATTGTCAAAAGCCTCCTGAAGGGATTGATTTGTATTGCGTTTCTGAAATGTTTCTGAGATGGAAAAAGGGAAACCCAAGTAATGTACTTGAAAATATTTTGACGCCTCAACAGCACCTTTAAGATTGGGTACAATAGCCAACATCCTTGTTTGGGTAGCTGACAAATCAATGCCTTCCAATACAACAGCAGTGTCTGCCATTTGGGGAATTGCTTTGGGTGATACAAAACTGCCAACGTCAAGTGTATCAAAACCTACGGCCAATAATTGTTGGATGTAGTCAATTTTGGTTTGGGTTGGTATAAAATGCGAAAAGCCTTGCATGGCATCTCTCGGACATTCAATGAGTTTTAACATATTTAATAAAGATTATTTCACACAATTCAATACACAATATTATATAATAATATTTTACCTTTGACATCCTTTTTGATAAAGAACGAAAATGACTGAAAATACGAATCCTGAGTTGCTCAACACACCTGAAGAAAAGATGGAGTTGAATGCCGAAAAGAACAATTTGATTCCAACGGAAGAATTGACCCAACCTGTGGTTGAAGTTGAACCATCGCCAAAAGATCAATTTGTGCTTAATT
>JBIINH010000041.1:0-14712 GCA_044337585.1 Bacteroidia bacterium | reverse complement strand
GTGGATGGGCATTCAAGTAAAAGCATTCGTTAGCAAACATTTATTACAAACTGATTTTATAGCCTCGCATGGGCACACCATTTTTCATCAACCCGATAAAGGGTTTACTTTTCAGTTGGGCCATGGCCCAGCTATTGCTGCTGAGTGTGGCCTCCCGGTTATTTCCGATTTCCGATCTCTTGATGTGGCTTTGGGCGGACAAGGTGCGCCATTGGTTCCTATTGGCGACAAATATTTATTTGCTGAGTTTGGTGCATGTTTAAATTTAGGAGGCTTTGCCAATATTAGTTTTGAAGCTGATGGAAATAGACTTGCATTTGATATCTGTCCGTGTAATGTATTGCTCAATGAATATGCTGAGAAACTTGGTAAACCATTTGATGACGGTGGGCAATTGGCTTCCAGAGGAAAAGTTAGCACTGTATTGCTGACACAACTAAACGAGTTGGCATTTTACCTTAAAAGAGGACCAAAGTCATTAGGCATGGAATGGGTAAATATGGAAGTGAAGCCAATACTAAATGCAATAAATTTATCTACTCAAGATATGCTTTGCACATTAGTAGAACATATTGCCATACAAATAGCCAATTCGTCAGATGGCAAAGAAAATATCTTGGTAACTGGTGGTGGGGCTTTCAATACCTATTTGTGTTCACGCATTCAGGCCGTTTCAAGCAAGCTTTTATCTATACCAGATACCAAACTTATTGCATTTAAAGAAGCCTTGGTTTTTGCATTTCTAGCGGTACTTCATACCCGACATGAAGCCAACGCCTTGTCAAGTGTAACTGGAGCAAAAAATAACAGTGTGGGTGGTAATTACTGCCATTAAATCTTTTAGACGCATTATTTTCAGGATTATGTAACCTATTTTAAATTCAGAAATTCAACTATGCATTTGTTTACGATGTTTTAAAGGTCATATGCTAAAAGGTGTATGACAGATTTTGCATGTTGATGTGTACCACTAGCATCTTCCGAACCAGATAACCAATACTTGGCATTGAGTTGCTGGTTCCAAAAAGCTATGATATAATTCTAAAGGCATCGCCAAAGAGGAAGTAATCATCAAAAAAGATACAGAGCTCCTGAGTAATTGAGTTTTTTTGTTAGATAATTTGAAACCATAATTTATAGCTCACCACCCAACATTAGTTTCCTGCCACCAATCTTACAATACAGAAGGTTATAGGGAGGCTAGCCAGATAATCAACAAGGCCAAAACCCGGAAATAGGAACTTCCAACTCCTAACCTTCTTACATTGTTATTCAACTGTATGATAAAAGTCTGTTTTACTACTTCCCTATTCTCGACTCTATTTCCTACTTTCGCCACACATTTGAACCAATGATATGTCGACACAAATTATTAATCTAATTAAACGTTACGAAGAAAAGCAGCCAGAAATCGTTTTTGAGTGGAAAGATTCGGAAACAGAAGCAGAAGGTTGGGTGGTAATAAATTCACTTAGAGGTGGAGCTGCAGGAGGAGGGACACGCATGCGCAAAGGACTCAACAAACATGAAGTAACATCTCTGGCCAAAACCATGGAGATAAAATTTACCGTATCGGGTCCTGCTATTGGTGGTGCCAAATCGGGTATCAATTTTGACCCTGCTGACCCACGCAAAAAGGGTGTTTTGGAACGATGGTACAAAGCAGTGATGCCATTGCTTAAAACTTACTACGGCACAGGTGGCGATTTAAACGTTGATGAGATTCATGAGGTTATTCCGATTACTGAAAACTATGGATTGTTGCACCCACAAGAAGGTGTTGTAAATGGACATTTGAATTTGGATAATGATGAAAAACAAAACAGAATAAACAACCTGCGTATAGGAGTATCAAAAGTGTTGGATGATATCCGCTTTTCGCCAGATATTGATAAAAAATACGTAGTAGCCGATATGATTACCGGTTGGGGCGTGGCTGAGGCGGTTCGTCATTTCTATGATTTTTGGGGACCAAATTTTTTACATAAACGTGCCATCATTCAGGGCTGGGGAAATGTGGCTGCCGCAGCTGCCTATTACCTCTCGCAAATGGACGTAATTATTGTAGGCATTATCGACCGAGAAGGTGGTTTATTGGAGCCTAAAGGTTTGAGCAAACAGCAGATTCGCCAGTTGTTTGTGGAGCGCTATGGCAACAAACTGAGCAAAGCTACCTGCAGTGAAATGGGTTTATCCTTTATTGACTACAATACATTGAATGAAAAGATATGGAGTGCAGGTGCCGAGATATTTATTCCGGCAGCAGCATCACGTATGCTTACACAGGACCAGCTCGATACCATGGCCAAAAACGACCTTGAGGTAATATCATGCGGTGCCAATGTACCTTTTGCCGACAGCGAAATATTTCTCGGACCGATTGGTAACAATGCCGATGACCAGGTGGCTGTAATCCCTGATTTTATTGCCAATTGCGGTATGGCACGCACATTTGCCTACTGCATGAGCGAAAACTTTGAGATGAATGACGAAGCAATTTTCAAAGACGCAAGTGTAACCATTCGAAATGCATTGAAACGACTAAATCAATTTAATCCAAAACGAACCGGATTGCTAAAAAAAGGACTTGAAATGAGTATGGTGAACCTGGTGAAATGAAAGAATGAAGGAGTGAAAGAATGAGATAGAAGAAAACGGGAAGCGAGATTTTTAAAAATTGTTGTACTAAATCCGTAACCCGACACCCGTTAACTGATAACCGATACCCAAAAGAATATGGAATTCGAAAATACATTAGCATTTGCACAACAATTAGACAAAGAAGATAAACTCGCGCGATTTCGCAACGAGTTTCACCTGTTGCAAAAAGACGGCAAGCCCGTAATTTACCTTTGCGGAAACTCACTTGGGTTGCAACCCAAACGTGTGCGCGAGGCCATTGATCAGGAGTTGAAAGACTGGGCTGAGCTAGGTGTAGAAGGACATTTTGCGGGCAAAAATCCATGGATGTATTATCACCACTTTTTAACCGAAAAAGCAGCTAAAGTTATAGGAGCAAAACCAAGCGAAGTGGTGGTGATGAACAACCTCACCGCCAACCTGCACCTAATGATGGTGAGCTTTTACTGCCCTACCAAAACCCGCTACAAAATCATGATGGAAGTTTCTGCATTCCCGAGCGATCAATATGCCATGGAAACCCAGGCGAAATTTCACGGTTTCAACCCCGATGATGCCATCATTGAACTTACGCCACGAGAGGGTGAATACACCCTTCGAACCGAAGACATCATTGCCAAAATCAATGCACACAAAGACGACCTCGCCATCGTGATGATGGGCGGTGTAAATTACTATACAGGTCAGGCATTTAATATGGAAGCCATTGCTCAAGCAGCACATGATGTTGGAGCAACAGTAGGTTTTGATTGCGCACATGCTGCGGGAAATTTGAAATTACAACTTCACGACTGGGATGTAGATTTTGCGGTTTGGTGTACATATAAATATTTAAACTCTGGTCCGGGTGGCACAAGCGGTGTGTTTGTGCACGAAAGGCACGGAAACAATCCCGACCTTACTCGATTTGCAGGTTGGTGGGGACACGATGAAAAGGAACGTTTCTTGATGAAGAAAGGATTTAAACCCATGGAAGGCGCAGCAGGATGGCAACTGAGCAATGCACAAATTTTCCCGATGGCCATACATAAAGCATCACTTGAGTTGTTTGACGAAGCAGGTATTGAAAATTTAAGAGCCAAAAGCGAAACCCTTACAGGATATTTGGAGTTTATACTAAGTGATTACAGCAAACATTTAAAAGTGATCACCCCAAAAACAGCAGCCGATAGAGGTTGTCAACTCTCCATTATTGTGAAAGAAAACGGGAAAAAACTATTCGATTATTTAGAAGCAAATGGCATCATGCCGGATTGGCGTGAACCAGATGTGATTCGCATGAGTCCGGTACCATTGTACAATACGTTTGAAGAAGTGTATCAAATTGGGCAAATACTTGAATCATATTTTAAGAATAAGTAAAACAATGACACAAAAAATTACCATCATCGGAGGCGGACTAGCCGGAAGTTTAGCCGCAATTTATATGGCCAAACGCGGTTTTGAAGTAAACCTTTTCGAGCGCAGGCCCGACATGCGCAAATCAAATATTTATCAAGGTAAATCCATTAATCTGGCATTGAGCACACGTGGCCTACACGCGCTTGAAAAAATTGGCTTAGACAAAGAAATCTTGGCTGATGCCATTCCGATGTATGGCCGCATGATGCACAGCAAAACCGGTGAGCTGTCATATCATCCTTATGGTAAACAAGGGCAAGCCATCAACTCTGTTTCGCGCGGAAGACTGAATCAAAAGTTAATTGAATTGGCAGATGAATTTCCTAACATCACGATTTACTTTAACAGCAAGTGTATTGATGTAGATGTAAATAAAACCACAGCTATTTTTGAACTGGAAGACGGGTCGCACAAAACCATAATCAGTGATAGGATACTCGGCACCGATGGTGCATTTGCAGCCACGCGTAGCAAACTTCAAACAAGTGAACGTTTCAATTACTCACAAAGTTACTTGCATGTAGGCTATAAAGAATTAGAGATTCCTGAATGTGAAAATGGAAAATTTATGATGGAGAAAAATGCATTACATATTTGGCCACGCGGCTCTTTTATGATGATTGCATTACCAAACCCTAAAGGAGATTTTACGTGCACACTCTTCATGCCTTTCGAGTTGTTTGATTCCATCAAAACCAAAGAAGATGTGGCAAGATTTTTCAATGAAGAATTTGCCGATGCAGTGCCTATGATGCCAACTTTATTGGATGATTACATGAAAAATCCAACTTCTAATTTAGTTACTGTGCGTTGCTACCCGTGGGTTAAGGAAGATAAATTGGCCTTGGCGGGTGATGCTGCGCATGCTGTAGTTCCTTTTTACGGACAAGGTATGAATTGCAGTTTTGAAGACATTGTGGTGCTCGATAACATGATTGAAAAATACGGGAACGACTGGAACACCATTTTTGACGAATACCAGAAAGAACGTAAACCCAATGCAGATGCAATTGCTGACTTAGCCATTCAAAACTACTATGAAATGGCAGACAAGGTAGGCGATAAACATTTCTTACACAAAAAGCATATCGAGCACGAACTTACCGAGCTATATCCAGACAAATTCAAATCACAGTATGAACTTACCACATTCAGCCTGAGTGGGTACAAATACGCATGGGATATGGGCAAGAAGAATGATGCATTACTTGAAAAAATCATTGCCGATAAAGCCGAAGATAAAGTCAAAAATGCTTCCTATATGGAGCAGTTGTGGCATTTGATTGCATAGCGATTTCGATAATATAAAGTAAGACAACTCGAATTTTGCAAAAGCAGTAAGAAGCAGGATGCTGCTGCTGAATGTAATTTTTTGGCTTTTGTATTGGACTGACTTTATTTTTGTGCACTTTTGTTCAGATAACTTTAAAAAATAAGTTGATCAACAAAAAAAATTTATTAAAACAGTCATTAAAAGAGTCCCACATTTCCTTCCATTTTTATGCAATTAGAACAATCAACTCAAAAAAATCCACTATATGAAATCAAGGCATCTTCTTCCTATTTTAGCTCCAACTACCTACTGTCTTTCTTTTTGAGGTGGAAATATGTGTATGCCATTAGTTTAATTCTGGCAACAATTGTTTCGGTTATTTTATCGGGACCAAAATTTGTTACTCCAAAATATAAATCTGTCACAGTGCTATACCCTTCTGCTACAAATTCGGTATCAAAGGCTATCATGTATGAATCCATTGATCCGCTTTCAATCGGTCACGAGATGGATGCAGATCGATTAATACAGCTTCTTTATTCTAACCAAATTAGAGACAGTATTATCAGTGAATTTAACTTAATAAGCCATTACAACATAAATCCGGAATCTCCAATGCGCAACAATTTGCTGCAAAGCCAGTACGCAGACAATGTAAAAATTAATCGAACCCAATATATGTCGGTTGAAATAAGCGTGTTGGATAAAGACCCCGTTAAGGCGGCAGCCATAGCAAACAGAATTAGTGATTTGGTAGATTATTATAAGCTGAAAATGGTGATAAAAAATGCTGAAAAGACTAGTGATATCTTGCGCTTTCAATGTGAGACCAAAAAAGATCTAGTGTCAAAATTAAACGATTCACTCATGTTGCTTCGCTCATTAGGCGCTTATGATTATGACCTAGAGGCAGACCATGTTACTGAGCAATACATTAGCGCATTGTCAGAAAATATAAGCGAGAGTGAAAAGCTAAAGGTTTACATAGACAATAATTTATCGGCAAGCGACACGATGGTGATTAGAACCAAAGGCAGAATCAAAGGATCTGAGGCTGCTGTAAAGTTACTTGAGAAAAAACTCGTACTACTTACAAAATATGGTGGAGCCTACAACGCAGTTCGCAGCATGCTTATTGCAGAAACGCAAGAGCTTAATGTTTTGCAACAAAAACTAGAACGCTCTATGATCGATGTTAGAGAAAGTATGCCGGCAAAGTTTACAGTAAACTACGCACAGGTTGCAGAGAGAAGCGCTTACCCTGTTCGATGGCTTATTGTTTTGATTTCACTTATATCAGTGTGCATATTTACCACATTGATTTTAGTTGTAGTAGAAAGTTATGATAAAAATGCTTCAAAGTTTGGCATGGACCTCTAAGAGCAGGGTTATCTTGCTCGTTTCCCTCTCAACGCTAATTCTTGTCGGCATGTCAATAATTGGCTACACGCAACAACAATATTGGATTTGGGCTATTCCAGTAGTACTCTTTGTGGCATATCTATTGGTATTTAAGCTCGAAACGTTGCTATTTAGCATCTATTTCTTTGTGCCCATTTCAATAGTTTCTGACAATAGCGATTTGGGTGTAAGTTTTGCGTTTCCCTCAGAGCCGATATTATTCGGACTTATGCTTTTTTTCTTCCTCAAATTACTTATTGAAAAACAATTCGACAGCGATGTATTAAAACATCCAATCGTAATATCTATGTTTGCCTATTTCGCATGGATGGGCATTACAACCCTCACGAGTAGTATGCCGCTAGTTTCTGCTAAGTCTATGCTAAGTCATATGTGGGGTGCTGTTACTTATGTATTGCTCGGTAGCCAGTTATTTAGAAAATACGAGAACATACATAAAGCATTATGGATTTTTGTTATTGGTTTTACGGTTGTGATTGCATACGTATTGGTGAGGCACGCAGACAAAGGCTTTAGCATAGCTGACTCTAGCATTGTGCTCACCCCTTTTATGTGGAACCATTGCGTGTATGGCGCGGTTATTTCCTTCATGATACCATATTTATTTTTGTATGCATTAAACGGAAAGAAATTTGACAGCAGCACTAAGTTGGTCCCTATTGCTGCTATACTCACTTTTATTTGGTTGATAGCTCTTTTCTTTAGCTACACACGTGCAGCATGGCTAAGTGTGATTGCAGCAATTGGATTTAGCGTGGTTACTTATTTGAGAATTACATCTAAGCAGTTACTACTTGTGATTGGGTTGGCCGGCTGTGTTGCTTGGTTTATGCAAGATTCGATATTGAGAAGTTTAGAATCAAACAACAAGGTATCCAATCAAGAATTAAGTTCTCACCTCAAATCAATTAGCAACGTTAAAAACGATGAGTCAAACTTGGAGCGATTAAACCGATGGTCATCTGGATTCAATATGCTAAAAGAAAAGCCTATTTTAGGCTGGGGCATTGGTACATATATGTTTCAATATGCACCATTTCAAAATCCTTGGCAAAAAACATCCGCTTCAACCAACTTTGGCGAAGTAGGCAGTATTCACAGCGAATATTTTGGCACACTAGTTGAGATGGGCATTTTTGGGTTTTTATTGTTCTTCGCTATGAATTTGGCAGCATTAGCAACCGGATTGAAATTATACTACGAAAGCAAAAAAAATCACATACGCCTTTTAGCACTGTCAATTATACTGGGTTTGATAACATATCTGGTTCATGGCTTGGTGAATAATTTTCTAGATTGGGATAAAGCATCTCTTCTTTTTTGGAGTTCCTTTGGAATACTAACCTCACTTTCGGTTTATCATAATAAATGCCATAATGAAACGCAACAAGAAAAGCAATAGTTATTGTATTTCTTGCCATGCCAAGGTAATTTCTCGTTTAGCCAGTGAACCTAAATCGTTCTTATGTAATAGCCATTTACTTTGCGCAATTCAACTTTACCATCAACTTTGGTAATTGCGATATCGTCACCGTGAAATCGCGCATCAGTGGCTTCGACTGCGTTCAGCCAACTGTTTCAAAATCATTACAAAATCAAAGGATAACTTCTTCTAATTTTACCCATTTTTGTGGCATATGAAAAATACCATTTACATCATCATTGCTATGCTTTGCACTACAAACCTTTTTGCACAAAAGCATATTTTAACAGATAGCAAACAAATTGCTGCTATCATGCAAGTGCAGCAGGAATCTTGGAACGAAGGCGACCTTGAAGGATTTATGGCACCTTATTGGAAAAGCGATTCGCTGTCGTTTATTGGTAAAATGGGAGTTACCAGAGGTTGGCAGCAAACATTGGATAATTACAAAAAATCATACCCTGACAAAGCTTCGATGGGCCAACTCAGTTTTGATATATTGACTATTGATGTGGTATCGAAAGATGCTGCATACGTAATTGGGCGTTGGCATCTCAAGCGCAATGTGGATAAAGGAAATCTGGATGGCCATTTTACCCTATTGCTCAAGAAAATAAATAATCGCTGGGTTATTGTAAGCGACCACAGCAGTTAAGGTAGATAGGTGCGGTAACGTTTAACATCGTATGCTGCAAATAGCCCAAGCACATTTTCGCCTCTAATATTGCTTGGCAAATTTGCCGGTGGCGTAGAAAATGGTCCGCCACCTTGTCTGTTGCCCAAAGCTTGGAAGTACCTGAAAACCGGTTCATCAATCGATCGAAATATCAGCAGGCTGGTATCTTTAGGTTGTAGTCGTTGAAAAGGAATTTCAAACTCAAATGGTTCGTTCAATTTGCTATTCGCATTGTCAAACAATACCCTGAAATCCTCATAAAAGTCATTGATTGAATCAAAGCCTTTTACCCCAAATCTCACATACGTATATTTAGTTGGCAATCGGTTATCAATGCCAACATATTTTACGGTATACCCTTCTTCTAAAAATCCTTCAGCCTCACGGTAAACCGGAATAATGGTGTCGATCTGAAACATAGGTTCAAGCATGGTTCCACTAGTGTATTGTTTTCCGTTGTGGGTTATCAATAGGTTATAATATGTTCCTGCAATACCTGTATATGGGGAATTGGGCCTGTAGATGCCATTTCCTTGATGTATAAAGTTGGTGCCATTTATGGTTACAACCGCATCAGTGACTAGCGGAGTGGGTTTATTATCAAAATAGCCTACTGATTTGGTCAGGCGAACATAAGAACTATCTGTTTCTATTGTTACTATCGCTTCTACCACAAGTTTCTCTGTATTTTCGGGAACATCCACATCAATAACCTCAGTACAAGAACTTACTAATACAACAGTTATTAGAATGAATATATAGGTCAGATTTTTCATTTCAAGTATCAGAATTTAAAGTTATAAGTAACCGATGGTACAAAAGTGAAAAGGTAGGTTTTTACTGCTTCGTTTTTTCCTGTTTCCGGATTGTATCGGAAGTCGATGCTGTATGTATTTTTACGACCATATACATTGTACAAAGAAAATACCCAATTGCTTTCGTTTTTATAGACTTTGTTAGGTTTGATTTTTCGTCCAAGGGTAAGCGACATATCCATGCGGTGATAAGATGGTATGCGAGCACTGTTTCGTTTTCCGTATTCTATTTCGGGAATTCCCTCTACTTCAAAATACGATACCGCAGGAGTGTAAGTGTCACCGGTAGCATAAATAAAATTTGCCGAAATGTTGATGCGCTTTGAAAGTTCCTGACTCAATACAAAAGTTACATAATGCCTGCGATCAAAACGGAAATTGTACCATTCGTTATTGTTTACACCCTCGGCTTTACGTTCCGATTTCGATAGTGTGTAACTTACCCATCCCGTTGTTGCACCCCTTTTTTTACGAGCCAAAAGCTCGATTCCGTAAGCCCGTCCAATACCGGCTGTTACTTCGCTTTCAATGGCTTCGGTAAACTGCACATCAGCATTGTCAATCAACTCCACAGTATTCGACATCCACTTGTAGTATATTTCAGCCGAAAGTTCAATTGTATTTTCGCGAATATTTTTGAAATAACCTGCGGCAACTTGGTCTGCAATTTGGGGTTTGATATAGCGATCGGTGGGTGTCCAAAATTCTTGTCCGGTGCTTGCGCTTGTAGGTTGAATTAAATGCATATATTGAAACATCCTATTGTATGATGCCTTAATGGAAGTACTGCTATTCAACAAGTAAGTGGTATTCAATCTGGGTTCAAAACCTGCACTGGTGTTAAATATCTCGCCTGAGCCATATTGCTTGCTACCAATTATTGTTGAACGGCTAATATAGTTGTTGTCTAGGTAATTGGGTTTGTCATTTGCATACAATAGTTCGGTCCCTTTCCCAATATTTTGAAATACCGAAATACGCACTCCATATTCCGCAGTTAAGCGGCTGTTTATTTTAATAGAATGGCTTCCATATATTGCATAATCCAATGCATATTTTTCATTTAATTTATCTGCCAATATAACCGACTCAGATGTGATGGGTTTTATTTCTCCTGGAGAGAAGGTGTGATGGGTAGCCAAAAGTCCAAATTTGAAGGTATTCTTTGGGGTTGCGAAATAGCTGAAGTCTTGCTTGATGCTAAAATCCTTAATAAAATTACTTCTCGATAAATTGAGATTTGGAGAGACATTGAAATCAAAATTATAATTATACCTACTGTAAATTAAACTTGTGTTTGAAAATAGGCGGCTATTAAATATATGGTTCCAGCGCACAGTAAAAGTTTGGTTACCCCATCCTAAACCAAATAAACTTCCGGTTCCAAAATTATCTCGTCCGGCATATCCTGAAATAAAAAGTTTATCCTTTTCGCCCAAAGTGAAATTTACTTTTATATTGATGTCGCCAAAATAAGCAGTCACATCTTTAAGTTGCGAACTTAATGGGAAAAACACATCAAAATAACTTCTTCGGCCCGATATCATAAACGAACTTTTATTCTTGGCGATGGGGCCTTCAATAGTTAAACGTGATGATAGGATGCCGATTCCGCCTGTTACATTGTATGATTTGTTATTGCCTTCTTTCATCCGCACATCCAATACAGAGGCTAAACGACCGCCATAGTTAGATGGAATCCCGCCTTTATAAATCTCAAAATCTTTGATGGCATCCCCATTAAATACCGAAAAAAAGCCAACTACATGGGAGGGGTTGTACACCACAGCTTCATCCAATTGAACAAGGTTATGGTCAACATTGCCTCCCCTTACAATAAAAAGGGTATTTCCATCTCCTGCTGCTTGTATGCCTGGTAATAATTGAACAGCTTTTATAATATCTACTTCACCCAATAAAATGGGAATTTTCTTCACATCTTTGATATCTAGTTTCACCGTGCTCATTTTATTATCCTCTACATTTGAGGCATTTGGCCTATCGGCTGAAATCACCACTTCGCTTAGTTGTTTTTTATCTTCCGGTAATTGAATAATTAGCTTCTTATTTGAACCGGATAGATCAACCAAAACGCGTTGGGTTTGGTATCCGATGTATGAAAATACGAGCGTGTATTTTCCGGCAGGCAAGGTAATTGCATAATAGCCATAAGCATTTGTAGAAACTCCGGTTTTTAGTTCTTCAACATACACGGTTGCACCTATAAGTTCTTCGCCATTTCGCTCATCTTGTACCTCGCCACTTACCGTATATTTTGTAGTTTGTGCAACAGAAGAAAAATACCACGAGAGCATTAATAATAATACTATATATCTTTTCATACAATCCATAAATCGGGGTGCAAAAGTATAATAATACATATAGGATGGAGTAAAATAATTGTAAACGGTTGTTAATCATTACAGGCGGGAGTTAAATATTGTAAGGTTTAAATTTTATTGATCAAATGGCTGCTTTTTATGATTAACAACAATTTATTCAATATGGGTTGCTGTACACTTATGTTTTAAGCTTATAATTGTAAAAGTTTCATAAATACCTTAAAGATGGAAAATTTACTACGCCTTAAGAACAATTGGTATACAATTGTTGCTATCAGCACTCTTTTTTTTGCTTTGCAAACAAGTGTTTTAACAGCAGCAACCATAACAAGTACAACAACAGGCGGTGGATGGAATACAGGTTCGACATGGGTTGGGGGGATTGTACCGGTAGCAACGGATGATGTGGTAATTGCCACCACCGGTGGAAATTCGGTTACGCTAAGTGCCCCGATTACATGTGTATCACTCACCATCAATGTGGGTGCTATTTTAACTCCCGGAGCTAATGCCATTACCCTCACAGGTGATTTTAGTATTTTTGGGGCCTTCACTTCTGGATCGGGAGGCGTAATATTTTCAGGCACAGCCGACCAAAGTATATCGGGATTTACAACCACAGGTTCGGTATCTATGTTAAAAACAGGTGGTACGGCAACCTTGAACGGAAACGTAAACGGAGCGGGATTAACCATTAATGGAATAGGTGGAACGCTTCATCTAGGAACTAGTAGAAACCATACCTTTACAGGAACTTGGACACGCACAAACGGGACAGTTGATGGAGGAAGCAGCACTATCAACTTTTCTTTAACGGGAGCAGTTGTTTCAGGTACTGGTGGAACCTTTACTGCAAATGTAGGTACTGTAAATTATATAGGAGCAGCTCAAACTATAGGTATATTGACTTATAACAACCTTACATTATCAGGATCAGCAGGTAAAACATTTCCTTTAGGAACTACCACCATCAATGGAACTTTATCTATTGAAAACGGGTCATTTACAAATACTTTTACTGGAAGTATTGACTATGGACCAAATAGCGCTTTGCGATATAATGCAGGTAACAGAGCAGCATCGACCGAATGGCCGGCTACATTCTCGGGTAGTGGGGGCGTAAATATTGTTACTGGTACAGTTACACTAAACACAGCTAAAATACTTGCTGATGGTGTTTCACTTACAATAAATTCTACACTAGATCCTACTACTGCCAATCATTTATTAACAATTGGCGGAAATTTTATAAATAATGGAACCTTAACCTCACGTGCAGGTGGAATGACGATAAATGGAACAGGCACACAATCCATTAGTGGCTTCACAACTACAGGCCCAATTATTGTAAATAAAGCCTCAGGAACTGCTACTTTTAATGGAAACATCTCGGGTGCAGCATTAACACTGACAAATGGTACCCTCAATATGGGTGCTGCTCGTACACATACTTTTAGTGGGACACTTACACTTAACGGAGGCACCTTTGATGCATCAAATAATACAATCACAATTACTGGAGCAACTAATTTGAACAGTGGTACATTAAATGCCAACACTGCCATAATCAATTTCACAGGTACAGTAACAAATACTGCAGCAACATTCAATGGAAATACAGCTAATTTGCGTTTTGCAGGAAATTTAATTGGCGCATTTAACGGAGATGCAGCGAATATCACATTGAATGGTAGTACTGGAACCAATATTGCCGGATTTACAACAACAGGAAATATCACATTTTCTAAAACAGGAAGTAGCGTAACAACATTTACTGGAAATATCACCGCAAATGATTTAATAATTAATGGAAGTGCAGCCACTAGAAGATTAAATTTAGGAACAGGTTTGTCACATACGATCAATGGTACACTTATAAGAACAGGTGGAACTTTGGAAGGGAACACCAGTACCATAACTTTTACAAAATCTGGTACTACATTTTCAGGTACTGGTGCCGGATTCACTGCCAATACGAGCACTGTTATTTTTTCAGCGGCAGGTGCACAAGATTTACCTGTGTTTACATACAACAACTTGGTTTTGGCTGGTTCAGGAATCAAAACATTTGCTACAAACCCTACAATTAATGCTATACTTACCTTTGAAGGAACAGCAACCGTAGATGTTGTTGGTGGAACCGGATTAATTGGCTATGGAGCAGCAGCAACACTGAGGTACAATACACCAACAGCTAGAACAGCATCCGCTGAAGAATGGATTACTCCATTTATAGCCACAGGTGGTGTAATCATAGACAATACAGGAGAAATTACATTAAACAGTGCAAAGCAATTTGGTAGCAATACCAATATCCCATTAACCATCAATAGCGGAGGTTCACTAAATACAAATAATTTCACACTTACCTTTCATGGTAATTTCATCAACAATGGCACACTGACTGCAGGAAGCTCACCCATTACAATAGCAGGTAATGCAACTCCCGGAAGTATAAATATTGGTTCGTTCTCAACTACAGGTTTGGTTACTTTTTCAAAAACAGGTGCTTCAGCAACGTTTACAAGCAATGTTACAGGTGGTGCTTTTACACTAAATGGTGCAGGAACACTAAATTTAGGAACCGGATTCAATTATACATTCACAGGAACATTTACACGCACTAGTGGTACACTCAACTGCAATTCCAGTACAATTAATTTGTCGGCTGGAGGGTCAGTTTTTTTAGGTGTAGGTGGGACAATTAATGTGAACACGAG
>JBIINH010000176.1:0-4308 GCA_044337585.1 Bacteroidia bacterium | reverse complement strand
TACCATGCGCTGGTTTTGTTGCTTGGCTGTTTTCCAGCATCTTTCTTTTTTATAGGTGGACTAAGGCTACAATATGTCTCTGAAGAGCAAAAGCATTTCGCAAAGTGGATGAGCATTTTGTTTTGGGTGGTGCTTGTTTTGTTCTCGTCTGTCACCACAAAAATTGTACATTATTCTTCCCTGTGTTATTTGCCGCTTACCTTCATTGCAGCAGGATTTATCAACCACCATGTCAATATCAAAAAATCATTTACAGTTGTGTTACAAATGGCAATACTTATTTTTGGGTTAATTATTGGTGTGGTTATGCTGGCTGTGTCGTTTATAGAGTTATGGAAACCAATATTGATTCCATTAATAAAAGACCCCTTTGCAGTAGATAGCTTGTCTATTCCTTCGCCTTGGAACGGCAATGAATTTATTCCGGGATTCTTGTTTTTGTTGGTATATGTTTTTTACATTTTAATTTCTATCCAAGGTAGACAAACCACTGCATTGAGGTTGCTATTGATTGGAGCTTCGCTGCTCATTCCTTTGTATATGTATATGGTCGTTCCAAAAATTGAGGCTTACTCACAAGGGCCAGCAATAGCAATGCTTAAAGAGCTGGCAGAAAAAGATGTTTATGTAGAAACATTAGGCCACAAAAGCTATGCACAATACTTTTATGCCAAATCGAAACCCAGACCAAACCCAGACCCATCATGGCTTATGAGCAAGGAAACCGACAAGCCTGTATACTTGCTATCTAAAACAAATTATTGGAATAACCATCCTGACTCATTGCTTATTGAAGTAAAACGAGCCGGAGGTTTTGTTTTGCTAAAAAAAAAGTAAGATTAATTTTTGAAAATACCAAAGCTTCCTATTCCCCATTTTTGCAAACGGAAAATAATGGAAGTCCTTAGCACCCCTAAGCCATATATACTGCTGCGCTTAAAATTAATGGACGATGCTTCTGGAAAATATTTTGTTGGACAAGTTACCTCTGCAATATCAAATCCTTTATAAAATATTTGGGCAGTAATTTCATTGTCAAATACAAAATCATCTGAGCATTTGGCATAGCTTACAGCACGCAATACTTTGGCATCAAATGCACGATAACCAGTGTGGTATTCAGATAATTTTTGCCCCATCATCACATTTTGAAATAGCGTGAGCATGCGATTGAAAACATATTTGTAAACTGGCATACCCCCACGCAATGCTCCCATGCCTAAAATGCGCGAACCAAATACTACAGGATATACTTCATTGGCAATGATGCTGGACATGGCCATAATCAATTTGGGTGTATACTGATAATCGGGGTGCAACATGATAACGATATCGGCACCAATGCTTAAGGCTGTGTCATAGCAGGTTTTTTGATTGCCGCCATAGCCTTTATTTTTTTCGTGTTTGATTACGTGCTTGATTCCAATTTTTTTCCCGAGCGCTGTTGTTTCATCTTTGCTCGCATCATCAACCAATATCACATCATCTACAATGTCGAATGGTATTTCATTGTAAGTTCTTTCCAGCGTGAGGGCTGCATTATATGCAGGCAGTACAACAACGATTTTTTTTCCGTTCAGCATGAATATGTTTTACTTAGGTTAATTTTAAAGGGCGCAATATAGCAAAACTGTAAACATAGAAGCATATGCACAATACAATGCAAAAATGAATCCGCAAGTCCTTGTTGAAGTGACAAAATAAATCCACTAAACTGATAGCATAAATTTTGTACTTTCGCTTCATGACCACCATTGCCATTATCAGAGAAGAAAAATCACCACCCGATTTACGAACCCCGCTTACACCCGAACACTGTGCAAACTTGTTGCAACGGTTTCCTAATGTAAAAGTCATTGTGCAATCATCTCCCAACCGTTGCTTCTCAGATGAAGCTTATCAACAACTTGGCATTCCTGTTTTAGAAGATGTGTCTGCTGCTGATATTTTTTTGGGTGTAAAAGAAGTTCCCAGTGATAAATTGATTTCCGGAAAAACCTATTTATTCTTTTCCCATACCATCAAAAAACAACCGCACAACCGCAAAATGATGCGTGAAATCATCAAGCGCAATATCACGCTGATTGATTATGAAACCTTGGTGTGGGATGCAGGGAATCGCATTATTGGCTTTGGCAGGTTTGCGGGAATTGTAGGAGCCCACTATGCAATTATGATGTGGGGATTAAAGCACAATTTATATGTTTTGAAACAAGCTGCTGCTTGTAAGAACATGGCCGATATGTATGCCCAATACCAAGGCATCACCTTGCCTGCCATGAAAATTGTGCTGTGTGGTGATGGGCGAGTAGCACATGGTGTCATCGAATTTATGAAGAAACTAAAAATCCACCGCGTGTCACAAGATGAGTTTTTAGAGAATAACTACAACCATCCGGTTTATGTTCAACTTAGAAGCGAAGATTATTACGAGCGCAAAGATGGCCGTGAATGGGATAAATCGGATTTTTACAAACACCCAGAAGATTACCGAAGCTCATTTGCTCCATATTACCAACAAGCTGATGTAATGATTAATGCTGTATTTTGGCACCCAGGTATTGAACCCTTTTTTACTGCCGAAGAAATAAAAAGCGATGTTTTCAAAATTAATATCATTTCAGATATCACTTGCGATATTCCCGGACCATTGCCCAGCACCGTGAGAAGCTCTACCATAGAAAATCCATTTTATGGCTACCATCCGTTGTTATCAAAAGAAACTGCTCCGTTTAAACCTGAAATAATAGACATTCAAGCGGTTGGAAACCTACCTTGTGAACTACCCGTGGATGCTTCCATAGAATTTGGCGACCAGCTCTTGCGCCACGTGTTGCCCTATTTACTTATTGATGACAGTGAACATATTATTGAAAATGCTACCATCGCTTCGGACGGAAAACTAAAACCCAGATTTGCCTACCTGTCTGATTATATCGCATAACTAGGTTCACTTATGCTAAAACTGTTAATAAAATGTGCTTAACTGCGCAGCTGTCACACCTATTTTTGATGCATTACATGAGCGACCCCGTTCATGCATCCAACGACAAAACAAACGAAGCATACAAATGAAATTCATTGTAAACAGCACAACCCTTTTAAAACACCTTTCTCTTATTGATGGTGTGGTGGTTTCAAAGCCTATCATCCCAATTCTAAACAATTTTTTGTTTGACATTCAAAACGGAGAATTGCGCATCTCTTCTACAGATTTGGAAACTACAATGACCACTTCTATTAAAGTAGATGCAAATGAAAATATCAGCATTGCCATTCCTTGCAAAACCACACTCGAACTGTTAAAAACCCTACCCGACCAACCTTTGGCATTTTCCATCAACGAAGAAAAAGGATCAGTAGAAATAAAATACGATTCGGGCAGGTTTAAATTGAATGCACAAAAAGGTGATGAGTTTCCTAAAAACCCAATAGTAGAAGATCCAAAAACTTTTACCATTAAAGGAAAATCTTTGCAAAAAGCCATTACAAAAACGGTATTTGCTACCAGCAATGACGAGTTGCGATTGAACCTTACCGGAGTATATGTTCAATTGAAAAATGACAATATCACCTTTGTGGCTACTGATGCCAACCGATTGGTACGTTACATACGCACTGATGTAAATCCGGGTACAGAAGATTCGTTTATCTTACCTAAAAAAGCATTGAACTTATTAAAATCATCTTTGCCGGCAGATGATACCGAAGTAACTGTTGAGTTTAATCGTTCCAATGCGCATTTTTCTACTCCCGAATTAAGTTTGGTGTGCAGGCTTATTGATGAGAAATACCCTGATTATAATGCAGTAATCCCTACGGAAAATCCGAATAAATTATTGATGAACCGAAACGATTTTCTTACTTCGGTAAGACGTGTTTCCATCACATCCAATAAAACTACCCACCAAATTCGTTTGAAAATTGCAGGAAGCGAACTCAACGTATCTGCAGAGGATATTGATTTTGAAAACGAAGCACAAGAAAAATTGGCTTGCACCTATGCAGGTGAAGACATGGAAATTGGATTCAACTCAAAATACCTTGGCGAGATGATTGCGGCATTGGATGGACAAGAAATAAAATTGGAAATGTCGCAACCCAACAGAGCAGGCGTATTGATGCCTAACGAAGCAGATGAGGGTGAAGATGTGTTGATGTTGGTGATGCCAATGATGCTTAATAATTACTAAGAAATACCAAACCTTTTGTGTTTTTCATAAAAGCAAAGAGGCTGATACGAAAGTATCGGCCTTTTTTGTTAATGTATTTTCCTCATGCATCAATATTCACAATTCATATTCTTCA
>JBIINH010000175.1:0-4370 GCA_044337585.1 Bacteroidia bacterium | reverse complement strand
AGCTTGGTACTTATATGCATACTTTACACAAAGCGTTATAAGCGGATTTGTTCTTTTGTTATTGGTTACACAGTTTCTATCCAATTATTTTCAAAGCGCTGCCCAGTCTACATTTCGCTACAAAACATTAGCCATAGGAAATTTACTTATCTGTTTCATCGGTGCTTTTCTTATTTGGTATAGTATTGACATATTTGGAATGTATGGATATATTTTTACGTTCATCGCCATCAATACGCTTTTCATCATTTGGAACCTTTATGTATTTATAACCACCAAACCAGTTGGTGTAAAAAAATTAACAATTGATTTATCCTACAAAGTACTGCTACGCAATTCAATGATATTGGCGGTATCAACCATACTGGCAGCAGTGTTATGGCAACGAACAGAGTTTTATTTTATTAAACAATATGCAGGCTATTCCGAATTGGCTGCTTACAGTATTGCATTGTCTGTATTGGCGCTTTCATTAGAAATATTTCGCATTTTGCCTGGTGCTATGATGGGCTTCTTTTCAGCCCACCGAGATGATAAAGAACGTGCATCAGATGTATATTTTAGGTTTATGCGATACATGCAGTGGTTGGTAGTTTTTGTAGCATTCTTTGTATTTGTGCATGCCAAAGAAATCATAACATATATTTATTCAACTACTTATTCCGACTCATTTTATTACCTGAAAATACTTATTGTTGGTTATTCATTTGGCGCACTGAGTTTTCTTACCATGCAATTGCATATCGGATTTGGTAAGAATAAATTTCTCTTAGTGCAAGATCTTATAGCCGCCATTTTAGTTATTAGCAGCTGTTTTGTTTTTATACCAATTTATGGAAGCCTATCAGCTGCATGGATAAAAAGTATTGTGGTAGGCCTAACAGCAATTTCGGGTTTTATTTACCATAGCGGAAAATTAAAAATCACTTTTCCACTTAAACATTTATTCACTTGTATTATCGCTGCTGCTGTTGTTGTGATACCGTTTGCCGGATTTATTCAAGAAAATATATGGTGGCTGATATTAAAAGCCGGAATATTGTTTGGGCTTTATACCTCTATCAGTTTTTATATTGGGATTATCGATAAAAATATTTTTCAGCTGTTGCAAAAGAAATAGTACCGATTTGTAAGTTTTAATTATCAGCTTGGCTACTATTCACAGCCCTCATAAATACATCTTGCATGCCGGGTATGTTTTCTTCGAATCTGCTAATATCAGATTGGGAAATGAGTTGCTGTAGTAACGCGTTATTACTTACATCATTTTGTAATTCAATATTGCTTACTAATGAACCGTATACTTCCTTTGTTGAAAGTACTTTAAACAAGTGCGAATCGGTGAGGGGAGTAGTATGGCGAACCGTGAACGTATGGTCTTTATATTGGTTTCTGATTTCGTGAATTGGGCCTTCGACTATTTTTTTCGATTTATTGATTAAAGCAATATGATCGCATAATTGCTCAACAGACTCCATGCGGTGAGTAGAAAATATGATGGAACACCCATTGGCTTTAAGGCGCAAAATTTCATCAGTAATAAGGTTTGCATTGATGGGGTCGAATCCTGAGAAAGGCTCATCCAGAATAATCAATTCGGGCTGGTGAAGCACAGTGGAAATGAATTGCACTTTTTGCTGCATTCCTTTCGAAAGCTCTTCTATTTTTTTTCTCCACCAATCTTGCATCCCAAATCGTTCAATCCAATCCTTTAAACGAATCAAAGCATCATTTCGGCTCAAACCTTTTAATCGAGCAAAATAAATCAACTGCTCACCCACTTCCATTTTTTTGTATAAGCCTCTTTCTTCGGGCAAATATCCAATTTGTGCGATATGCTCAGCTCTTAATGGTTTATCGTTAAATAAAATAGTACCCGAATCGGGTCCTGTAATTTGGGTGATAATACGAATGAGGCTGGTTTTGCCCGCTCCGTTTGGCCCAAGTAATCCGTAAATACTTCCTTTGGGTACTGTAAGGCTCACATCATTTAATGCAACATGTGTGGCATATTTTTTAGAGACATTATTTACAGTTAAAATATTCAAAGTAATGTTATCAATGATGTCTAGTTAAAATACTCTTTCATTTTTTCAAAGAAGCCTTTATCATTTTTGGATGGCTGCGGTTTGAAATTATCAGCATCTCTCAATCTTTCCAATATGGCTTTTTCTTCTGATGTTAATTTTTGTGGAGTCCATACATTTACATGCACCAATTGGTCGCCTTTGTAATTGCTATTTAAATCAGGGATGCCTTTTCCTCTAAGACGCAAAATTTTTCCGGCTTGTGTGCCCGCATCAATTTTCATTTTTACTTTGCCATCTACAGTTGGTATTTCTACATTCTGACCTATGGCAGCATCAATGAAACTTATATGTAAGTCGTAAACAATATTCACCCCATCTCTTTTTAAAATTGGGTCTTCTTGCTCTTCAATCAATATAATTAAATCTCCTGCTGGTCCACCTCCAGGTCCACTATTTCCTTTGCCTTGCATGCTGAGTTGCATGCCATCAGAAACCCCAGCCGGAATATTAATGCTCACCACTTCTTCTTTGCTTGCCAATCCATCAGCAGCTACACCTCCCGGTTTTTTATCAATAGTTTTTCCTGAACCATTGCAGGAAGGGCAAATACTAGTAGTAGCCATTTGGCCTAAAAATGTTTGGGTTACTTTTCTTACCTGTCCGGCACCATTGCAGGTTACGCAGGTTTTGTAAGTTACGCCCTCAGCCATCAACAAGCGATTGAACTTTATTTTTTTCTCTACACCCGTTGCAATTTCCTGTAAGGTCAATTTTACCTTGATACGTACATTGCTACCTCTAACTCCGCCACTTCTTCTGCCACCTCGTCCACTGCCCCCTCCAAAAAAAGATTCAAAAGGATTTCCATCTCCAAACACATCACCGAATTGGCTAAAAATATCATCCATGTTCATCCCGCCACCGGAGTATCCGCCACCTTGCCCTGATGCTTGGTGTCCGAATCGGTCGTAGTTTGCTCGTTTTTGCTGGTCACTTAATACTTCGTAAGCTTCGGCAGCTTCTTTAAATTTATCTTCCGATTCTTTGTTGCCAGGATTTTTATCTGGATGGTATTTGATGGCCATTTGCCTATATGCTTTCTTTATTTCGTCAGCATTGGCATTCCGGTTAACACCTAAAATTTCATAATAATCTCTTTTGGCCATTGCTTATTCTCCCACAACTACTTTAGCGTACCTAATTACTTTATCACCAAGAAAATATCCTGATTCAACCACATCTACTACTTTATCTTTAAGCTCATCAGAAGGTGCCGGAATTTTTGTAATGGCTTCATGCAAATCTGGATTAAATGCATTGCCTTGTGCTTCCATAGGCTTTAGGCCCTTCGAGGTTAGAATATTTTTGAATTTGTTGCTAACTAGGCTTATTCCTTCCTTAACCGGTTCAATATCAGTGGCGGATTGCATTGCTTTCAACGCACGCTCAAAATCATCTAAAACGGGAAGGAGGGCTACCAATACTTCTTGATTGGCTGTTTTGAAAAGATCCATACGCTCATTTGCAGTACGTTTTCTAAAATTATCGAACTCAGCATACAAACGGAGGTATTTGTCTTCCATGTTTTTCAATTCGGTTTCCCAATCTTTGTCAGTTGCTGACGCATTTTCATGCAATTCTTCAATATCACCATCTATAACTGACTTAATTTCCTCACCTGTCATTGGTTCATCCGTCTTTACATCCTCTTTAGGAACGGGTTGTTCGCTTATATCCTCTGTTTTCATTGAATTTTTCTATGATTATTTTGCACAATATTCGCAAATACATTGCCACAGCCTGAGCCTGTGTCAATTTGACACCAAAGCATATTGTTGTTGTATAAGTGAGTCTAAGCGGTTTCCCCAAACATTGTGTCCAATGAGTTTTCCATCAGGCCCAAAAATATAATTAGATGGCAAAGATTTTACATTGAACAATGCTACATACTCAGATGACCATCCTTTGAAATCACACACATTATTTGGCCAATGTAAATCATCTTGACCTACGGCTGCTTTAAATAAATCTTTTCTTATATCAAGCGAAATGCTGACAAACTCGATAGCCATTTTTTTACGTAAACTTTTTTGTCGATATTTTTCATACAATTCAAGCTGTTGCCGGTTCAATTTGCGGCTATTTATGCTCCATGAAGCCCAAAAATTTACGTATACAATTTTACCTCTAAGGCTATCAGTACTGAGTGTGTCGCCCGCTAAATTGTAAAAAGTAAATGAGGGAAGTTTTTCGGGTAGTGGATAAGAAGCGTATTTCCATCCCGGTATTACAAATAACAATAATGAGATGAAAAAATACTTTTTCATAAAAGTTAATCAA
>JBIINH010000040.1:0-15157 GCA_044337585.1 Bacteroidia bacterium | reverse complement strand
TTCACAAACAATTTCTCCTTTTTTAATTGCATGTGTGGTATACAAACCTTTTCCGGAATTTGGAATTTGTGATTTTTTTACTTTTAGCATAATCGGTTGCGAATATGCTTTTTTTATTCTAATCATTTACGGAATTGTTGCAAATGCGGCAGTATCTGAGTTCATTTGAAGCATGCAAATAGTATCATATAATGTAAATGGCATTCGCTCTGCTATGGGAAAAGGATTACTCAACTGGATGGAGTCGCGCAAAGCTGACGTATATTGTTTTCAAGAAACCAAAGCATCTCGTGAACAAGTAGACCTATCCTCTTTTGAATTATTTGGGTATAAAAGCTATTGGGTAGCGGCCGAAAAAAAAGGATACAGTGGTGTGGCCATTTTTACCAAACATGAAATTTCCAACTTGGTTCAAGGATTCGGAAATCCCTTATATGACAAAGAAGGCAGGTGGATATGTCTAGATATTGGAGACATCACCATTGCGAGTGTTTACATCCCATCTGGAAGCAGTGGTGATGAAAGGCAAGCATTTAAAATACAGTTTCTCGATTTCTTTTATGAATTTACAACTGAGCTGCGCAAAAACAAAAAGAAAGTAATCATTTGCGGAGATTATAATATCTGCCACCGTCATATTGATATTCACGACCCAATTAGCAATAAAAATAGTTCAGGTTTTTTGCCCGAAGAACGCGAGTGGATGAGCAAGTTTATTGATAATGGATTTACCGATACATTCAGACATATACAAGGTGATGTATTGCATCAATACAGTTGGTGGACATTTAGAGCCGGGGCAAGGGCGCGTAACAAAGGTTGGAGAATTGACTATTGTATGAGTTCTGAAAATTTGAATAACCAAATTATAGATGCTGGAATATTACAAGATATTGTGCACAGCGATCATTGTCCTGTATGGGTTGAAATTTAAATTGGTACGTTGCTAATAAAAATCACGTTTCCTTGTCTTGATGTAAAATATTGCTTCAGGGGTATTCTAGCATTACCTGATGTTACTGTTCCGCTGGCAGCATCAAATACCGAATTACAACAAGGCGCAAAGGATGGATTATATTGCCCACAACGTAGCTGCACCCGATTGCTATCTACCGATACATAAGCGCATGCTTGATTTGTGTTGTATGAACATGTACGGTCAAATGCTACAAATTTATCATCAATGGTATGGTAAACGATGATACCTCTATTGCCTTCTGGCAAGTAAGCATAGCCTTGAATATTGTTTAAATCAGCATATTGAGGAAAATTTAAATTTATATTGGTATTGACTTGCACAGGCGTAAAAAAATCTGTGTTGGTATTGTTATTATCGTTGTCTTTGCAAGCAAATGCGAAAGCTGCAAAAATACATAATGTCAATTTATTCATAATCGTAAAATCCCTTTCCTGATTTGCGACCGTGATGACCAGCATCTACTTTTTGTTGCTGAATTCGACTTGGCCTAAATTTACCATCCTGATGAAAAAGATTGTAAATTGATGAGGTTACAGAAAAATTGGTATCCACTCCTATCAAATCCATTAATTTGAAAGGACCCATTTTAAAACCACAACTTTCCATCAGTTTATCTATTTGTTCAATTTCAGCTACTTTTTCTTCTGCTAGTTTTAACCCTTCAACATAATAATGCCTTGCCACACGATTTACAATAAATCCAGGAGCATCGGCAGCTTGAACGCAGGTTTTACCCAACGAAGTGATAAATGCCGTGCATTGCTGCGCAATTGTAGCATCTGTTTCAACTCCCGAAATAATTTCAACCAATTTCATAATTGGAGCAGGATTGAAAAAATGAATACCCAAAAAGCGATTGGGATTTGGAACCTTTGCCGCTATTTGTGTAATAGGAATAGAAGAAGTATTGGAAGCCAAAATGGTATGCGCTGAATTGATAGCAGCTACTTCCTGAAAGAATTGTTGCTTAATGTCTAAACGTTCAACAATGGCTTCAATAAGTAAATCACATATTAGATCATTAATATGTGAGGTATAAGTGATGTTGCTAGCTGCTTGTTTAGCTTGCTCTGCTGAGATCTTGCCTTTTTCTGCAAGTGTATTCAGTGATTTTTCAATGCCTAATGAAGCTTTTTGCAGCACCTTGTCATCGATATCAAATAGGTATGTCTTAAATCCTGCCTGTGCAGTAACTTGTGCAATACCTGCACCCATGGTGCCTGCTCCTGCAATGGCTATGGTTTGAATTTGGTGATTCATGGAACAAAAGTAATGGCTAAGCTGTTTATTACCTACTTGAAACAATTACGAGAATAAAATATTACATTTGCCACGCAAATATTAATAACAAGAGTGCTATGATGACACTAACCGTTACAGATAAAGCAAAAAGCCGTATCGTTGATTTAAAAAAAGAAAGTAACTACACTGAAGACTATTTCTTAAGAGTTGGTGTAGACAGCGGAGGTTGTTCAGGCTTATCCTATAAATTAGACTTTGATAACCAAGTGAAAGATGGTGATGAGGTAGTTGAATTTAATGGCGTAAAAGTGGTAACAGATAAGCGGAGCGTTTTGTATCTTTTTGGTACTGAGCTAGATTTTACTGACGGACTAAACGGAAAAGGATTTACATTTAACAACCCAAATGCCTCACGCACGTGTAGTTGCGGGGAGAGTTTTGCGGTTTAAATCAATTTTTTGTTGAAAACTTTGATTTTGAATTGCAAGCACTATATTTGCAGTCCTTTTTTCGAAAACATAGAAGATAAATAGTATACAATGGCAAACCATAAATCAGCAATAAAACGTATTCGCAACAGCGCTACTAAACGTTTAAGAAACAGATATCAGGCTAAATCCGTAAGAACGGCTAGCAAAGTGCTACGTACCACAACTGATAAGAACGAAGCAGAAGAGATGTTTAAGAAAGTTTCTTCTATGTTAGATAAATTAGCTAAGAAAAATGTGATTCATAAAAACAAAGCTTCTAATCAAAAATCGAAGTTAGCTAAAGTAGTAAGTAAAATTGGTAAGCCTGTTGAAGCTGTAGCTAAACCAGCTAAAAAAACTGCTGCCGCTAAAAAAGGTGCTCCTAAAAAAGCTGCTGCTAAAAAATCAAAAAAGTAATTTAATCATTCATAACTTTAAAAGCTGGCTCAGGTCAGCTTTTTTTATGCCATTGCTTTTACCTCACCCTTAGCTTTTGCCCTACGTAAAGGGTGTTATCCATCAGGTTGTTTAATTTCCTGAGTTCACTTTGGTCTATCCCAAATTTGCGACTGATTGCGTAGACAGTTTCACCCTCCCGCACGATATAATAAATAGGTCCGTTTTCTTCATCATCGGTCACTTTTTGTTCTCCCGGTTTCTCATTGTGCCGCGGTATGATAACCAATTCCTCACCTACCCTAATCGTATCACTTTCTAATTCATTCAATGCTTTCAGCAAATCAACGGTAGTGCCATACAACCTGGCTATGCTGTACAAAGTTTCACCTTGCATCACGGTGTGATATCCGGGCACTATGGCTTCTTCACTTTTGTTCAGTGGTGGTTGGTTTGGATTGATGACAAGCAAATCACCCATATTAATTTTATCTCCGTTCAGTTTATTCAATTCCCTTATGCCTTCTAATTGTACATTGTATCTTTTGGAGATAGCAAACAATGTTTCCCCTGCCTGCACTTCGTGCATAAATGCCATTGGCTCTTTCACTCCGTGTGCTTCTACATCGTATGGATTGTAAGGAATAACGGGTGTGGATGTTTCGATATTTTTCTTTGGGTCATCATATATTTTATTATCAAACAATGTATCCGAAGGCAATGGTTGTAGTGAGGGTTGCAGCTTTGGTGGTGTTGTTCTCTTTTTGCGTAAATATATTTCCTCTCCATAAGCAGGTTCTTCTCCTTCTTTCATTTTATTCAATGCAAGCAAACGACTTAACTTTATGGCATATCGTTGGCTGATTATATGCATCGTTTCTTTGTTTCCTACCAAATGAAATTCAGTTTTTGATTTATAATTTTTGGGTTTTAGGTATATCGTATCCCCTTCTTTTATGACTGCATTTTTTTGCAAATCATTGTATTTATAGATTTGCCAAACCCTCATGTCATTTGCGATAGAGATAGACGTGTAACTTTCCCCAATAGCTACGATGATGGCAGGGATATCATTAATTAGAATATTTTTTTCTTTCTCTTTTTGCTCTTTCTTTTCTTCAGCAATCTCTTTCTTTTCTGTATCTCCGGGTTTGATTAAATCAAATCGGTGGAGGTTATTTTTCTCAATTGTACTTATAAGAATCTCCGCATACCGAGGATTGGTTGCATAGCCAGCTTTTTTTAATCCATGTGCCCAAGCCTTGTAGTCATTAGGCTCCAAATCAAATAAAAACGCATACCTACTTCCTTTTTTTAAAAATTCTGAGTGATCACGGTACGACTCAATTGGTGAGTTATACTTCCTAAAACATTCTTGAGGTGCATCATCGTCTTCTTGTATGCTTTCCCCGCTCCAATCTTTTTTACATTTTATACCAAAGTGGTTATTTGCTATTAATGCCAAACGACTATTTCCGTTTCCTGATTCAATAATCCCTTGTGCAAGTGTAATGCTAGCTGGTATTCTGCTCCTGTGCATCTCCTCTACTGCAATTTGGGCATACTTATCAATATATTGCTCAACGGTCATCTTAAAAGGAAAATCTTTTGTGGGAACAGGTTGAGCCAATAGTAATTTGGTGAACCAGAAAAAAACAATCCCAATCAGGGTAATTCTATATTTCATCTAACGAAAATACGATAGCCCAACGTGTTGTTTTGCATTTTACTTCTGCATATTTCCCACATCTGTATGGTATGTTGTGCAGGTGATGAAAGTTACCTGCAAATAGTTATCAAAAGATTATATTCGCTTCATATTTCAAGATCAAATGATTCGACTAATTAGTAAAGCAATAACACTGTTAAGTTTATTTTTGATAAGCATAGGCACCTTCGCTCAAATACCTCACGAAGCGCCATCTGTTTTAAAAAAGACGCCTGTCTGGAAAATTACTGCGGATAAAAAAGAAGCTGCTATTGGAGATGAAGTAACACTAACGCTGACAAGTGAGATTGAAAAAAATTGGTATATGTATTCCAATGATTTTGATCCTAACCTAGGCCCCATTGTTGCTGAAATAATTTTTGAAAAAAACAAAACGTTTGAACTAGTAGGCAAGACTACTCCTGTCGGTGCAAAGAAGCATTACGAAGACATTTGGAAAGGAGATGTGTCTATATTTACTGAGAAAGCAGTATTTAAACAAAAAATTAAAGTGCTGTCTAAAAATCCAAGTATCAATATCTCTTTGTATTTTCAGGAGTGTAATGAAATTTCAGGCGTATGTATGCCGCCATTTGAACAAAATTATACGGCCAAAGACCTTTTTAATGTTTCGCTTTCAAGCAATAAGTCTGTTACTGAAACAATAACTGAACCAAAGGAAGTTGCAGCTGTTGCCAATACCGCTGTTGAAGCTGATACGAGTTCAACTGCTGAAGTTGAAGCCAATGCGGCACCAGAAGCCGTAATTACCGCCACACAAACTACTGAAAAACCAAATGAAACCTTATTTGGATTTTTTCTTGTGGCATTTTTAGGTGGACTGGTTGCAGTTGCTACTCCATGTGTATTTCCGATGTTGCCAATGACCGCAGGTTTCTTTTCAAAAAAGAGTGAAACACGCACACAGGCAGCTATTCGTGCCAGCATCTTCGGCTTGTCAATAGTGGGCATATATGCATCACTCGGCTTGGTATTTGCATTTTTTGGATTGGGTCCTGATTTTGGAAACTGGCTCAGTACACATTGGCTACCAAATATTTTGTTCTTTATTATTTTCATGGTTTTTGCGGCTTCGTTTTTGGGATTATTCGAAATTACATTGCCACATGCTGTTGTAAATAAAATTGACGCAAAATCAAGTATGGGCAGCGCGGCAGGAATATTTTTTATGGCGTTTACTTTGGTATTGGTTTCGTTTAGTTGTACCGGGCCCATTGTTGGCAGTTTGCTTATCGAAGCGGTTGGCGGTAAATTTTTAAAACCACTTTTAGGTATGGCTGCGTTTGGCTTTGGGTTGGCATTACCGTTTACCCTATTTGCGATATTCCCAAGCTTTTTATCCAACCTACCCAAATCGGGTGGGTGGCTAAATTCTGTAAAAGTTGTCCTTGGATTTATTGAAGTTGCATTTGCTTTTAAATTTTTAAGTACTGCCGATGTAGTATACCATTGGGGATTGCTTGATCGGGAAATTTACCTTGCAATATGGATTGCTATTGCAATTATGCTTGGTATGTATTTTTTAGGCAAGCTAAAATTTAGCCATGATAGTGATTTACCTTATGTTAGCGTTCCTAGATTTGGAATGGCATTGGCATCATTTGCATTTGCCATTTATATGATACCAGGATTATTTGGTGCTCCGCTCAAAGGTCTTTCAGGATTATTGCCTCCGATGTATACCCAAGATTTTGTGCTAGGATCTGATATTCATGCGGCAAAAAGTAATTCTGAAAACAAGCCAAGCAACGTAAAACATGGTGATTTTTTGCATATGCCACCAGGAATAAGCGGATATTTTGATTATAAACAAGCCCTCGAAGAATCAAAGAAGCAAAACAAACCCTTGTTCGTAGATTTTACAGGGCATGCATGTGTAAACTGTCGCAAAATGGAGGAATATGTTTGGGCCAAACCCGAAGTGATGAAACGCCTGCAAAATGATTTTATCATTGTATCATTATATGCTGACGAACGTAAAGTATTACCCGAAAATGAGTGGTACACTTCTGCTAGGGATGGTAAATTGAAAAAGACTATCGGAGAACAAAATCAAGATCTACAAATCACTAAATATAATTTTAGTGCGCAGCCACAATATGTAATTATTGATGGGAATGAAAACATGCTTTCGGGACCAACATTTTTTGATACCAATGAAGATAATTTTATCTCTTTTCTAGAAAAAGGTAAGGCGGCATTTAGTCAACAAACAAATTAATTTATGAATCGCATTAAACAACATTTTACCGAAGCACATGATGTACTCTCTGCATTTTTGAGTAAAGATGAACACTTTTTACATATCGAAGAAGCCGGAAAAATAATGGCACATGCGATAAAAGGTGGTCATAAAATAATGAGCTGTGGAAACGGTGGCAGTATGTGCGATGCAATGCATTTTGCCGAAGAGCTTACCGGAAGATATAGAGATGACCGCAAGGCTTTGCCTGCTATAGCCATTTCAGATGCATCGCATATTGCTTGTGTAGGCAATGACTATGGGTATGACTTTGTTTTCAGTAGGTATGTTGAAGCACTTGGAAATGAAGGTGACGTGCTGCTTGCCATATCAACCAGTGGCAACTCAACAAATGTTCTGAACGCCATTGATGCTGCGCAAAAAAAAGGAATGAAGGTTATAGCCCTAACAGGTAAAGACGGAGGCAAAATGGCTACACGTTGTGATGTAGAAATTCGTGCGCCACACAGTAAATATGCCGATAGGGCGCAAGAAATACATATCAAATGTATTCATGCGCTTATTGATTTTATTGAAAATGCTATCTAGTATTTAATGCACTTCAACGTTTGCGAATAAGATTCGCTAACCACTTTCACAAAATAACTTCCTGCCTTCAATCCAGCTAAATCAATTTGAATGGTAGCATTTACATCCCAATTTTCAATCGATTGTTGAATTACCTCCTTGCCTCTTATATCCATCACTGTAATCTGTGTATTGCTCAATAAAGACTTCGTGTTTTGTAATGAAATTAACCCATTAGTTTGTGTTGGATACATAAGCATTTGAGTTGCGGTTTGATTCGCCAATATTTCTTTTGTTGATGTAACATTGATTTCACCGATGATTAAAACAAATCGTTTGTTACCCTTAGTACTTGCATCATTGGCATCAATTGTAAATGTGTAATTTGGATTTGATTTCACATTCACAACGTTTCCTGTTTTATAATCAATAAGGTGTATAGGTTTACTATCAGCTAAAGCTTCTGCATCCTTAAATTGAAATACATAATTGCCAGAAATATTTGATATTACGCTTAATGGTATGGTATCATTTGTTAAGGAAAGTGGCATACAATTGGCAGCTAGGTATGATCCATTTTTTGTAATACTGGTTAGTTGTGTTCCCGTTCCAAAAAGTTTTACGATATCATAAGCATCTACATTGACAGATGCAGCCGGCTCGTTTTTAAATACGGCTTCATCTTCAAGTATATTATCATGATGTATGGTTACACTAAATTGTTGGATTCCTGATTTAAACATGGAAGGTGCAACCGTTGCTGTCTTATATATTTCCTTCATTGTCATTGTTGGAGAAGAAGCCACCGCTTTCACCCAAAATGCAGAACCTGAAGGGATAATTCCATTATTTAAACCATTAACCGTAGTATTACTTAATGCATTAAATGATGCGTATTGTCCACCTAAACCAATAGAAGGATTTAGTATATGAATGGTAGGATCCAAGTGACTATAATCTGTTCCCGAGAAATCTGGACTGACTCCACTACGCGATGCATCATGAAATGCATCCCAACTAATTGCACTCGGATATGGATTTCCTAGTAAATTCCAACCATCATCTACTCCACCTGGAATACTAAATGTAGGATTCATATTAATATCTCCGGTATTTACCGGATTAATTACATTTAAGGTAACAGCGTTTTGAGTTGAATTGCTTCCCGATAGCCTATCTAAGTCGCTTCTATCACCTCTAATAAATACCCTAAAGCCTTGACCAGGATTTAATGCTGAGCCAGTATCTACCGGTGCAACCCAACCGTTGTTTTGTCCGCCTGAAACTGTTTCATCATATCGGAAAATACTTGGTGAGTTATTTTGGGTTGCATCAAATCCATTCGTATTTGTTGTGCCTAATGTTGTGCCAGAGCCTGCACCTGTAATATAAATTTCTCCTCTCCAATCTTCAACTGTAGAGCCTGAAACCGGACTCGACATAAAGCGCCATATTCTTCCCCTCGATGGAATAAATCTTTCTACGATTACATTTCCTGTAATATAACTTCCGGTTCCTGTGCCTATTCTTGCATCACCCAATGCATTTGAAACCAATCGAAGGTTGCCACCTGTAGCTAAGGTACCTGCTGTTGGTGTTATTGCACCAGTTATTTCCAAGGCGTTGACCAAAGTAATGGTTTGACTTGGGCGGTTATATGTAAAATCAATTATGCGGTTAGTTGTACCCGGTATTGATTGGTCAAAAAACAAGTTGGATCCCAACGCGCCACTGCCACCAATAACGATGCTTGAATTACCATTTGCAACAAATGTCCTTGAGACGGCCATATTGCTCAGTGTTCCATTTAATGTGAGTGTATTTGAACCCAGAATAAGATTCGTACCTGTGCCAAAAGCCAATTCGCCTGCAACCGTAATATTTCCCCCCATCGTTTTATCTCCTGCTGCTAAGAGGTTAAGGTTATTAAATGCAGTGCTTGTGGCAATGGTTTGTGCTGCGCCACCAAAATTTACAGTGCTGGTTGATGCGATAAAATTACTTCCCGTGCCCGACCATGCAGTAGCAGATGTAGTATTAACATTGATTGTGCTTGAACCACCATCCAATGTTCCAGCTGTTAAGGTTACGTCACCTGAAAATGTGTGTGTACCCGAACCCATATTCAATGTACCACCTGTTCCGTTAATGGTAAGATTGGCTGCATTGATATTGCCAATAATGGTTGCAGTTGCAGCAGTTTTGGTCATAGAAATGTTTCCTGTTGTAGTAAAACCGGCAATGCTTTGGGTGTTGGTGCCTGCTATTGTAATATTACATGAGCCAACGATTAAGGTACCGGCTGTAACTGTTAAATCTCCATTCAATGTATGTGTAAATGCAGAACCTAAATCTAATGTTCCACCACTTCCATTGATAATTAAGTTACCTGAATTAAGGTTACCTGAAACAGTTGCGATGCCGGAAGTTTTAATCATTGTTATACTACCCGATGTTGTGAATCCACTGATACTTTGCGCTCCAGTTCCATTTATTATTATTCCGCCTGATCCAGATGTAAGTGTTCCGTTATTCACAAAATCTCCACCTAATGTGATGAGGTTAGCTCCCGGTGTAAGAGTTGCTGTTGCATTGATGGATAGCGGAACATTATCGTTAAATACTCTTGGACTGGTTAATGTGATAGCACCTATGTTCGCAATAATCACTCCGCCTGTTGCAGCAATTGGAGTAACCCATTCAACACCTGCGTTACGGGCAACAGAATTGTTGTAGCGCAATGTGGCAAAAGGACCGTATGTGGGTGCTACTGATATGGTAGCCGTGCCATTTAACTGAAAGATGCCATTTACTGTTGGCACACCTGTAAATGTTTTTAGTCCTGAAGTTGCAATGGTAAGGTTATTAAATATAGTTGCCGGTGTTATGGTTTGTGCGGCACCACCGAAAATAACGGTACTGTTATTAGCAATAAAATTAGTTCCCGTTCCTGCCCATACAGTTCCGGTAAAGTTTGCGTTTATTGTACTTGAGCCACCGTCAAGTGTTCCGTTGGTTAGGGTTATGGCTCCAGTAAATGTATGTGTAAGTGCACTACCCATATTTAATGTTACTCCGAGTCCATTTATGGTAAGCGCTGCTGCGCTTAAATTGCTTTGTACTGTAGCTGTACCTCCTGTTTTGGTTACACTGATATTACCTGTGGTTGTAAATCCTGCAATACTCTGATTTGCGGTACCTGTTAGTATGACGGCCGATGACCCGCCTACCAATGTGCCCGCTGTAACAGTAATATTACCGGTAAATGTATGCGTTAATGTAGTACCAAAATTAACAGTCCCGCCTGTTCCATTTATTGTCAAATCATTTACACTCAAGTTGCTTAAGAATCTAGCTGTTCCACCTGTTTTGGTAACGTTGATATTACCTGTGGTTGTAAATCCGGCAATAGTTTGATCAGCTGTTCCGGTCAGTATCACATTTGCTGTATTCCCAACTAAGTTTCCAGCCGTGCGTGTGATATCTCCGGTGAAGGTATGCGTAATTCCGGTTCCTAAATTGAGTGATCCGCCAGTTCCGTTTATTGTTAACCCGGATGTGCTCATATTACCGACTAAAGTTGCTATTCCACCTGTTTTGATTACCGAAACATTTCCGGTGGTTGTTATGGCTGAGATGTTTTGGTTAACAATACCTGTAATTATAATTGGTGAGTTGCCTAAAGTAGCTGTTCCGTTATTAATAAAATCACCGTGTATGGTAATTTGAAAATTTGCCGATATCAATGTAGCACCAGAATTAATTGTTAACGATTTACAAGTGGCATCATTGGTTAAAATGGGCTGTGTGGCAATATTTGGTATTAATGCATTTTTGGCACTATTAGGTATCCCGTTTGACCAATTTCCGGTAATGTGCCAGTCTGTGTTAATGGCTCCTGTCCAAGTTGTGGATTGGTCAACTAATGTGATAAGACCGGTGCCTGTGTAGAAGGCCGAAGTATTGGCAGCTCCAGAACCAACAGCACCATAAGTACCGCTTATTGTTTGCTCTACTCCACCTAAAAACAATACTATACAAGAATGCGTAGCTACTGCATTTAAATCAACTGTTGCGCCCGTTTCAATTGACAATGTATTTGAAATTATTTTTTCGGCATTAAAAGTAATCGTTCCTGTACCAGATACAATAACCCCACCAAGTGGTGTAAACGGAGAAGGAAACTCATTATTGGTAGTTGTATAAGCAGCACCCTTTACATAACGTAATGTGGCTGTACTTCCATAGGTAATAAAAGCCGAAACAATTGCGGTTCCTTCCAACGAAAAGATACCGTTCACAATAACTGAGGTAGTGGATTTAGTTCCACTGCCACTTAAGGTTAAATTGTTGTAAGTTAAAGCTGACACAGTTTGTGCGCCACCGTTGTAATTTACTGTACCTGATGCAGGTGTAAATGTTCCACCAATGCCTGAAAATGGCGTTGTTGCACTAAGGTTTAATGTACTTGAGCCGAGATTAAGTGTTCCATTGGTTCTGGTAACGGTACCTGTAAATGTATGCGATAAACCTGTTCCCAAATTTAACGTTCCCCCCACACCATTTATACTTAAACCAGTTGCATTTACATTACCAGTAAAGGTGGCTGTTCCGCCTGTTTTGGTCATATTCACATTGCCGGTAGTTGTAAAACCCGCAATGCTTTGATTAGCAGTTCCGGTAAGGGTAATACTTGAGTTATTGGGCACGAGTGTTCCGTTTGTAATGGTAATATTACTTGTAAATGTATGTGTCAAACCCGATCCCAAGCTGAGTGTACCACCTACCCCATCTAATGTTAATGATGCTGCGCTAATAATTCCTGCAAAAGTGGCGGTACCACTGGTTTTAGTCATGGATATATTTCCCAATGTGGTAAATGCTGCAATTGATTGCGCTGCTGTCCCGTTTAGTATTAAACTAACACTTCCTGGAGTGAAAGTTCCTCCTGTTGTTAAATTTCCGGCTAAGTTTACTGTTGCAGAACTACCTTGTAAAGTTCCTGAGGTGATCGCCAAGTTTCCGGTTAGTGTGTGTGTGCGCGTTGCACCTAGATTTAATATCCCTCCTGCTCCATTTACAGTAAGTGTGGCAATATTCATGTCGCCCGAAAAGGTTGCAGTACCTCCGGTTTTTGTTGAGGTGAAATTACCTGTTGTTGTAAAACCTGCTATGTTTTGTGCAGACGTACCAGTAATAATGATATTAGACGAATTTCCTAAAAGTGTTCCAGCTGTGATTGTTACATCCCCGCGAATGGTATGGGTATGTGCTACTCCAAAATTAAGGGTTCCACCAATTCCGTTGATGATTAAGGAACCCATACTTACATTACCAGCAAACGTTGCCGTTCCGGCTGTTTTGGTCATTGTTATATTCCCTGTTGTGGTAAATGGTGCTATCGATTGTGAAGCTGTGCCAGCAAATATTATGTTTGCTGAATTTGCATTAAGTGTGCCGGCAGTTAAGGTTAAATCTCCATTTAGGGTATGTGTTACACCTGTTCCTAAATTAAGTGTTCCACCCGTTCCGTTTAATATCAAGCTATTAATTATAAGGTTACCTGTAATAATTGCAGTACTTCCTGTTTTCAACATCGTAACATTGCCCGTAGTAGTAAATCCAGTTATGTTTTGCGCAACAATACCATCAATAACAATGTTTGATGAGCCGAATGAAGCGGTTCCATTATTGGTAAAATCTCCATGCATCGTAAGTTGAAAACCTGCTGAAGTGAGGGTTGCGCCTGTTTGAATGATTAAATCGCTGCACTCACTATTTGCAGTGAGCGTTGGTTGATTCACAACATTCGGAATAACGGCTTGCAAAGATGCCGTAGGAATACCGTTGGTCCAGTTGGCAGCAAGTGACCAATTTGTGTTGGTTGCTCCGGTCCATGTTGTGGTTGGGTTGGTATAGTTTAATGTCCCTGTAGTTGTTGCTTCAAAAAACACATCGTCTATATTGGCAGCACCTGAAGCAGTTCCTCCATACACTCCTACCAGTTGAGCAACTCCGCCTAAAGTTAATCCTTTACTTCCATGTGCAAAGGTATTCAAGTCAACTTTTGATCCGGTATTTATGGTTAGACCTGCCCCAATTGTTTTGGCACTATTAAAGGTGATGACTCCCGCACCTGCTATGACAACACCTCCTGTAGGATTAAATGTAGCCGGAAACTCATTATCAGAAGTGGTGTGCGCGGTAGGATTATTGTAAACAAGCGTGGCATCTCCAGCATAGGTAATAGGTGCAGTTGCTGTGGCTGTTCCATCCATTGTTAATGTGCCATTTACCGTAACAGCTGAAGTTGTTTTGGCACCACTGCCACTTAATATCAAATTGTTGTAATCTAGATGTGCTACCGTTTGTGCGCCAGCTCCATTGTAGTTAAAGGTACTTGTTCCGATTGTAAGTGCGCCAATTGCACCGGAAATAACAGTACCCGTAACTGATAGGTTAAGTGTACTTGAACCACAATCTAGTGTTCCATTGCTGCGTGTAATTACACCAGTAAAGTTATGGGTAAAGGCGTTACCTAAGTTCAATGTTCCGCCTAAACCATTCATAGTTAAAGCTCCAGCACTTATGTTTCCGGTAAAGGTTGCCGTATTTGCTGTTTTGGTCATAGATATATTACCTGTGGTTACAAAACCGGCAATACTTTGTGCCGTAGTTCCTGTAATAGTAATATTTGCACTTCCACCATTCAAAGTTCCTGCAATAAGGGTTACGTTTCCAGTAATGGTATGGGAAACAGCAGTACCTAAGTTTAGTGTTCCACCAGTGCCATTAATTGTTAAATTGGTTGTACTTAAATTTCCGTTGATGGTTGCCGTGCCTCCGGTTTTAGCGATGGTAACCGAACCTGTGGTAGTGAATCCTGATATGTTTTGGTTCGCTGTTCCTGTAAAAGTCATTCCTACAGTACCACTAGTAAAAGTACCGTTTCTGATAAAATCTCCGTTTAATGTTAGCAAGAATGCGCCCGGTGTAAGTGTCGCTCCTAAGTTAATTGTTAAGTTTACTCCCGGATCCAGCACTTTTGCCGCATTTAAAGTAATTGCTCCTGTATTTGCAATTATGATTCCGCCTGTTCCTGTAAAAGGTGAAACCCACTCCTCATTCGACACGGTGCGTGCAGTTGCTGTATTGTATTCCAGAGTTGCACTTGGCCCGTATGATACTACTCCTGCAGTTGCAACAATTGTTGCTGTTCCTTGTAAAGAAAGTTTTCCATTAACAATTGGGCTTGTTGCAAATGTTTTTGCACTTGTCCCTGATACAGTGAGATTATTATAGATAAGTGCCGGGCATGTCTGTGTTGCAGATGCTGAAAAGTTTACTGTACCCGTACTTGGTGTAAACACACCCCCAGATCCAGAGAACATAGTACCCGAAGCACTGAAATTTATTGTACTTGACCCACCGTCAAGGGTTCCATTTGTGCGTGTCCAGATACCAGTAAAGGTGTGTGTAAAACCTGTACCTAAATGTAACGTTCCTGTTCCGTCTATCACAAGACCTGCTGCATTTACATTCCCGTTTAAAGTAGCTTCATCCCCTGTTTT
>JBIINH010000039.1:0-15196 GCA_044337585.1 Bacteroidia bacterium | reverse complement strand
CATAACCTGTCATGAAATTATCTATACGGACATACTGCTCTTTCTGTGCAGCTTCTTTCTCAATATCCTTATAAAAATGTTCAGCAGGTTTCATTGAATTCAAAGTAAAGCATTATTTATCTTTATTGTATATAATCATATTATCAATTAAACGCACATTTCCACACCATGCAGCAGCCAATACCACAATTTGGTATTGATTGGCGATATCGCTAACAGGTTCTAATGTTTGCGCATCACACAATTCAAGATACTCTATTTGGAGTTCCTTATTTACTATTGATTTTGCTTTGATTAAGAGTTCTTCTGCTGAATATTTTTTGATATGCTCTTTAATAAAAATGCAAGCCTGATAAATAGCAATAGCTTGCTTTCGTTCGGATGGCGATAACCTAAGATTACGTGAGCTCATGGCTAATCCGTCAGCTTCTCTCAGAGTTGGAATTATTTTTAGGTTAATATTTAAATTAAAATGCCTTATGAGTTCTTTAATAACCATGCATTGCTGAAAATCTTTTTGTCCGAAGTATGCGTTGTCTGGTTTTACCGCATCAAAGAGTTTTTTTACAATGGTAATCACCCCATCAAAGTGTCCAGGACGAAAGGTACCCTCAAGGGAATGTGTTATGTGTGCAAAATGGTAGTTCAATACTTCTGATTTTGGATCATACATTTCGCTTACTTCAGGAATAAACAAAGCATCACAGCCTGATGCCTCCAATAAACGAATATCCTCTTCAATTAACCTGGGGTATTTATCATAATCCTCTTTCTGGTTAAATTGAGTTGGGTTAACAAAAATGCTGCAAATGGTAATTTGATTTTCAGCTTTTGATGCATTTACAAGAGAAATATGTCCATTATGAAGCGCACCCATGGTTGGTACAAAGCCAATCGAACTACCTTTGTCTCTTTCGGAAGCTACAAAAACGGCAAGGATGTCTTTTGTTTTAAAAATATTCAAGTCTAGTTTGTTAGTTTTCTGTAAGTTAAGCCTAGAGTAACCCTAAATCGGGGTGAATTATAATGAAAATTTTATGGGAATTCGTATCTTTGCCTACTTTTTTATCCAAAGTGTATATGTCAAGAAAAAAAGTTTTGTTCATTTCATCAGAAATGACGCCTTATCTTCAGGTAAGCAGTGTAGGCGAATTAGCACGAAGACTCCCACAAGCCATTCAAGAAAAAGATAACGAAATCAGGGTGTTAATGCCTAGATTCGGATGTATTAACGAAAGACGAAACCGACTGCATGAAGTGGTTCGCTTGTCAGGTATCAACATTACTATTGATGATAATGACAACCCACTTACCATTAAAGTTGCATCGCTACCCGAAGCCAAAATGCAAGTTTATTTCCTCGACAACGAAGATTATTTTCACCGCAAGCATGTATATACAGATGAAAACAATGCGTTTTTCAATGACAATGACGAGCGTACTATTTTCTTTTGTAAAGGAGCTTTAGAAACTGTTAAGAAACTTGGCTGGCAACCCGATATCATTCATTGCCAGGGTTGGATGACCAGCTTAATCCCTTTGTATCTAAAAACCATCTATGCGAATGAGCCGGTATTCAAAAATGCTAAAGTTGTCTACTCGGCATTCGAAAATCAGTTTGAAGACACATTAGGAAAAGATTTTGCACGCAAAGCAGGATTAAATGCAATAGATAATAAGCAAATGTCATCATTGGGAACTGGAAATTGCACAGGTCTATATAAACTAGGAATAACCCATGCAGATGCTGTTGTTAAGTGCAGTGATGATATGGATCCGGAAGTGAGCAGTTTTGTAAAAAAACAAAAAGGCAAAATCATCATGGAACATAAAAATGAAGATGGATACGTTGATGCATATATTCAATTATATGATAGTTTGCTTCAACGCCAGAACTAAGCGCTTTCTTTTATATTTTGTATTCCTTTTTTGCATTGCGTCTTGTAGCAAAGAGGAAAAATCAACTGGCTCAAATATTGTAGCCGATAGGTCACCTTTTGATATTAAGGTATCAGATACAGCTACACTTCAGGTTTATACGACCAAAGCAGATTCAGTAAACACCACTAGGCTTTCCTTATACATGGTTGGAAATATAAATGATGCTGCACTTGGAGCCAGTGCGGCAAATTTATATACCAATATTTCATTGCCGGTAAATCAATTTTCATTTGGACCCAATTTTTTAGGTATTGATTCTATCATATTGCAATTGGTTTATGGGTCAACTTCGGCCTATTATGGCACATTGGGTACCGAACAAAGAATAAAACTTTATGAAATGAATGAAGGCTTGTCTTCTTCACCTGATTCATCATACTATTCAAACAGAACTTATAATAGGAGTTCAACCCTGCTAGGCGAGTATATTGCTTCGTTCCAAAATATTGATGACTCTGTTACCCAAACTATTAATGGACAAACAAGTGTTTTGCCTCCGCATATTCGAATAAAGATTACTGATCCTGCCTTCATCAGCCGAATTGCGGGGGGAGAGGCAAGCGGAATATTTCAAAATAACCAGGCATTTCAAAATAACTTAAAAGGGTTAGCAGTTATTGCAGAGGGCAATCCAACTACAGGCCAAGGTTGTATTGCTTACCTTAATTTGAAATCAGTAACCAACGTGTTGGCAATTTATTACAACGGAAACCAGCAAATTGGGTTTCCATTATCTGTAAATACCACACATGCCAATCAATATGTTCACAATTACAACTTAACACTTCAATCACAACTACAACCAGCTTTTTCTACAGCACATTTCAATACCAACTATGCACAAGCCATGACAGGGTTGAAAACACGCATCATCATACCGCATTTATATGATTACATTAAAAACCGTAAGATTGCCATTGCCAATGCAGAGTTAGAAGTAAGTTTGGCTCCTTCATCAGATGTAGATCCGTTTAGTGCCCCTCAGCAATTATTTTTGCTAGACGCGGATGATTTAGGTCGTAACGATTTTATAAGAGATTTTTTTGAAGGCGCTGATTATTATGGAGGCAAGCTTAATCCAACTACAAAAAAATATACCTTTAATATCAATAGGCATATTCAATATCTACTGAATGAATTTAATAATGGCAAAAAACCTACAAACAATGGGCTCAATTTGATTGTTCCTTCTGATAATCCTGTATTAGCAAGGAGAGCCATATTAAATACATCACCCGGAGCAATTAAACTAAAACTAACTTATACTGTTGTAAATTAAGTGGTCATTCATCTTAAAAATATAAATTCGGATAGCACAAAGCAGTTTCTTGATTTCTTAAAAACAAATCAGGTTCGCTACAGATTTGCAGAATCAGCAAACTTGGTTGTACTTTCGCAAACCTATCCCGAATCATTTTTGGAGCCATACAAACATATCATTAGACAAATAAACGAATCGGCTTATCCGCTTGCGGCAAGGTCTGGATTCGCCAATACAGTAGTTCACATTGGAGATGTAAAAGTAGGAAGTGATGAATGTATCATGATGGCAGGCCCGTGTTCTATAGAATCTCAAGAGCAAATTTTCTCAATTGCTGATTTTTTGAGCAAGCAAGGTGTAAAAGTATTAAGAGGAGGTGCGTATAAACCACGTACTTCTCCATACTCATTTAGGGGTTTAGGCAAGCAAGGTTTACAATTAATGCGCCAAGCAGCAGATGCCTATCAAATGAAAGTGGTTACTGAAATCATGGACCTTAGCTTGTTGGATGAGGTAATGGAGTATGCAGATATTCTTCAAGTAGGAAGTCGCAACATGCAAAATTTTTTCATGTTGAGCGAATTAGGCAAAGTGAATAAGCCAATTATGCTTAAAAGAGGTATGCAATCAACAGTGAAAGAATGGTTATTGGCAGCTGAGTATATACTTAGCGGTGGAAATGAACAAGTCATACTTTGCGAAAGAGGTATTCGCAGTTTTGATAATGAAACAAGAAACGTGATGGATGTGGGTGTCATTCCGCTTATAAAAGAACTAAGTCATTTACCCATCATTGCCGATCCAAGTCATGGCACCGGAGCATCATCTAGGGTTATTCCGCTTGCGTTGGCATCTGCAGTAGCCGGAGCACACGGGTTATTAATTGAAGTGCATCCAAACCCAGAACAGGCGCTGTCGGATAAATACCAGGCAATTAACTATGATGCCTTTGCATCCCTGCAAAATCAATTAAATGCGCTGTTGCAGGTTATGAAAGGTGGAGAAATTACACCTGTAACTGTTTTATAATCCCTATCTTTTACCTTACATTCGTTGCATTATGTGTGGAATAGTTGCTTATATAGGCCATAGAGAGGCTTATCCAATTATCATTAAAGGTCTTAAGAGACTTGAATATCGTGGCTATGACAGTGCTGGAGTAGCATTGCTTGACGAGTCACATAACATGAAAATTTATAAAAAGAGTGGCAAGGTTGCTGAGTTGGAAAAAACAGCATCCGGTCATGACATAATAGGTTTTACCGGAATGGGACATACCCGTTGGGCAACACATGGTGCCCCCAATGATGTGAATGCGCATCCACATTTATCGCAATCAGGTGAGTTTGCCATCATTCATAACGGTATCATCGAAAACTATGCATCATTAAAAAAAGCATTAACAGAGAGAGGACATACCTTTAAAAGTGAAACAGACACAGAAGTGCTTATTCACCTGATTGAAGATGTTTACGAGCACAATAAAAAAACTAATTTTGAAGAAGCAGTTCGCATGGCCCTTACACAAGTTGTTGGAGCGTATGCAATTGTAATTCTGTCCAAAAAAGATCCGAATTACCTCATTGGTGCACGTAAAGGAAGTCCGATGGTATTAGGTATTGGAGAAGATGAGTATTTCTTGGCATCAGATGCAACACCCATAGTGGAGTATACCAGAAATGTTGTGTACTTAAATGATGGTGAATTAGCTATTATCAATAACAAACAACTTACCATCAAAACCATTGATAATGCAGTAAAAACGCCTTATGTACAAGAACTCGAAATAAACCTTGAAAGTATAGAAAAGGGTGGATATGAGCATTTCATGCTTAAAGAAATATTTGAGCAACCGCGTTCAATATTGGATTCGTTTCGTGGCCGCACACATATCAATGAAGCCACAATTACAATGGCAGGTGTAGATAAGTTTGAAGACAAATTAAAAAATATCAAAAGAATTTTGATTGTAGGATGTGGTACATCGTGGCATGCAGGTTTAGTTGGTGAATACCTTTTCGAAGACTTTGCACGCATTCCTGTAGAAGTTGAATATGCCTCAGAATTTCGATATCGCAATCCCGTCATTGATGAGAATGATTTTGTGATAGCCATCTCGCAAAGTGGCGAAACAGCCGATACACTTGCTGCATTAGAATTAGCAAAAAGCAAAGGAGCCACCATATTTGGCATTTGCAATGTTGTAGGTTCATCCATACCACGAATGACCGATGCAGGTGCATATACACACGCAGGCCCCGAAATTGGCGTTGCTTCTACCAAGGCCTTTACCGCACAAGTTACAGCCTTGCTGTTGATGAGTTTATCTGTGGCTCAAAAACGTGGGAAGATAACCACTGAACGCTTGCGAGAAATGTTAACCGAGCTGGAAACCATCCCTGCTAAAGTGGAGAAAATATTAGAGTCAAATGACTATGTAAAAAGCATTGCGGCACAGTTTAAAGACACCCGAAACTTCTTATATTTAGGACGTGGATATGGATTTCCGGTTGCACTTGAAGGTGCATTAAAGCTAAAAGAAATTTCATACATCCATGCAGAAGGATACCCGGCTGCAGAAATGAAACACGGCCCAATTGCCTTGATTGATGAAGAAATGCCGGTAGTTGTAATTGCTACCCAACATAGTAATTACGAAAAGGTAATTAGCAATATTCAAGAAGTTAGGGCTAGGAAGGGCAAAGTAATTGCCATTGCTACCAAAGGCGATGAGGAAATAAAACAGCATGCGGATTATGTAATAAATATCCCCCAGTGCGAAGAAGCCATGCTGCCTTTATTGGCTACCATTCCGTTGCAACTGCTTTCCTATCACATCGCAGTGATTCGAAATTGTAATGTAGACCAGCCGCGAAACTTGGCTAAATCAGTAACCGTAGAGTAAGCTTGAAAACAGCATCGTTTCAATACGAAGTTTTATTGCATACCACACCAATTGATGCATACGAATGCATTATGGACGAACGTAAACACGCCTCATTTACAGCTTCTACTGTTCATATTGAGAATACAGAAAATACCATTTTTACAGCACATGATGGTTATATCTCGGGTAAAAATATTTTACTCGAACGAGGCATTAAAATTATTCAACAATGGAGAGCAAGTGAAAGCGATTGGCCCGAAAATCATTTTTCAGAAGTGGTATTTATATTTGAAGCATCAGCAGAAGGTTGCAAACTAAAATGTTATCACAATGATGTACCCGAAAAATTAGTTGATACCATTAAAAAAAGGTGGCAAGAATATTACTGGCAACCACTTGCTTTTTATTTAGATAGATAACGTAGGGGTGATTTGCCTTCGTTTAAATTTCGCAATTCGATTTTCAGTACCAATGCACATTCTATTAGTTTTCCATTTGCAAATTTTATTTGATAAGGCTCTCCACTCATGCTTGATTTTGTAGCAATATGCAAAATAAAATCTTCTGCAGTTTTTATACGTTTGCCTGCCTTCTCTCTTTTCATTTGCAAATGTGTTGATGCATCTTTTGCACTGTAATCATCGCCATTGCGTATGAATGTTGCACCATTCAATGAAGCGATATAGGCAATAAGGTGATCAATTTTTTGGGTTTCTGTAAATGCCTTTTGTTGCGCAAATGAACAAACAGAAATTGATAAAAAAATTAATACTGTTTGTGTGCAGTTAAGAATATATCCCATGTATAGTCGAGATTATCTTTGGTTAGATGAAAATCCTTAGTTGTAATTTCAGTAGTGGAAGTTTGTTGTTCTTTAAGATTTTTGCGCATAATACCTGTGACCCAATTGTAGGGAACCGTAAGCCACGAGGCTGGAAGCATTTTGTGCAATCCCAATGGGTCAAGTCTGAGGATTTTTTTAGCCCAAGCAGCATTGGCTTCATAGTATTCGTTTACCCTTGCACTGCCTTGCACACCGTGTAATTCCATATCTTTAAATATATCACCGGCTTCGCCTCGCATTTCATCAAATGTATATTCATGCACATGAAATGGATTTCGGGCTATGCTCATTTTAATATTTGGTGTAGAGCATAAAAAGATTCCACCGGGCTTCAATACACGATAGACTTCTTTGATAAATTCTTTTCGATTATGGATATGCTCGATAAACTGAAATGCAGTAACCACATCTAAACTATTGTCATGAAATGGAAGAGGAGGCACGGACGATTGTTTAAATTTTAGATTGGTTTTTGCAATATGTTTTAAACGGGCATCTGCAAGTGTGGCTTCGCTATAATCAACACCAGTAATCTCTTTTGCAAAATTGGCAAGGTATTGTGTGCCGTATCCATCTGCACATCCAATGTCGGCACATATTTTATCTTTTATAAAAGTTGAGGCAAACTCATAAGCATAAAAGCATCGCTGTACGGTTACATTATTACTATCTTCAAAACTTGGGCGTTCTCTGTCGTGCATATCAAAAAATTAACGGTGCAATGTAAAGAAATTTAAATTATAGGAGAGGCTAAGGGTTTTCATTCAAAAATGCTTTCACATTGCGGTGCAATATTTTAACGGTCATCGAATGGAATAGGGGATACATAATCCTATCTCTAAGCCAGTTTCCGCTAAAGTATTTTGTGTAATGGGTTATCCTTGTGACTTCATCAGATACGGATTCAAGTTGAATGGTTTGATACCCCATAGATTTACTTATACTAAGGTATTCGGTAGTAAAATACTTATCCTTATCATTTACTTCCGTTACTTCATAGCCAACACATATTTGTACACTACCGTATAATACTTTTAGCACGAGAATATGTAACTGACTCTTACTTAGCTCGGGAAATCCAACACAATTATGTAGGTATACATCATTAAGTGATTTGTTATATATAAACGAAAACTCCATTAGCTTGCTACTCCACGCCTTTATCGGGCCAATTCTTTTGTACGAATCCCAAACCCTTTCCATTGGGGCATTGAAAGTAAAGTATTTCACATGTTCAATTAGTTTGTCTTGTATGCCATTGGTGTTATGTGTGCCTAGTTTTACACAATCGGCTACATTTTGTATTTGTTGCTTGCGCAACTTTCTTATAACTGCACGGTGACGGATTTGCGAAATAAAATTAGTCAATTTACACTGTTTAAGTGCGCCAAAAATAGTTAAGTATTTTTGTAATTTATTATTTGATATAGAAATTAATTTAATTGCAACATGAATTATAGAGCACTTCTCCAATTTTTAAAACAGCTGAATATAAACAACAATAAAGAATGGTTTGAAGACAATCGCAAAACTTATGAAACACTCCGAAAGGAGTGGATTGAATTGGCACAAAAATGCATTAATGAAGTTGCCATGTTTGATGACGTAATAAGTGGACTGGAGCCAAAGAAATGTATTTTTCGTATAAATAAAGACATCAGATTTTCTAAAGATAAATCGCCATATAAAACTAATTTCGGTATCCAACTTAACCCAATGGGAAAGGAAGCCTTTTGTGGCTATTACTTACATTTACAGCCTAGTGGCTCTTTTATTTCGGGGGGGTCATATTTGCCACAAGGACCTATGCTTGCAGCCATAAGGCAAGAAATAGATTATAATTTTGATGAGTTTAGCGCACTATTATCCAACAAAAATTTTAAGAAATATTTTGGGAAATTAGATGGCTCGGAGTTAAGCCGGCCGCCCAAAGGATACCTAGCTGATAACCCAGCTATTTCTTACCTCAAGCACAAAGATTTTTTAGCAACCAGAAAATTAGATGACAAGATGATACTGTCAACTGATTTTGAAAAAGAATTGATTGCAACATTTAAAGCCATGCATCCATTGGTTGCATTTTTGAGAAAGGCAGCAGAGTAGTTTTACATACCAAATGCAAAACCTATGGTTAATATTAATCCTGATGGCTCAAAAACATTCATTACAATTTTTGTAACATCGCTTGCTGTGTAGCCAATCGTGTTGATGGAATATTTGGGTTTTGTACTGGTTCTTATACTCCACCCCGTTTCAAAATAAAACCTCGATTTTTTACCCATTTTCCAACTGTATCCCCAAGTAATGTTTAATTGCACAGCAGGGTTTGTGGTCATACTAACGGTTGTATCTACAACAACATTATTCGGGTTGCTTGCATTTATAGATAGATCACGTTCAGTATATCCGGTTGCATAACTCAGGCCTATTCCTAGCACTCCTTTGATGGGATAATTGCGGTAAAATCTTGTACCTAAGGCAAATTTTGTTCCCCAAGTACTCAGCCCAACTCCGCCATATATGGTATTTTTCACAGATAATCTTTGCTCACCACCAATGCCAATATAACCAGAGGGGCAATTTAAGCCTAAAGGCAAATGCACCCAAAAATCTGTGGCTTGGAGTTCTTTATATTTATCTTCGTTGTATTTTGATATTTGTGCCTGGGTGTTGTAAGTACAAACAAATAATGTAAGAATAAGAAAATATGTTTTCATAAATTTATGAATAAATCTTTAAGGGTTGGGATATGCAATTGATGCCCGCCTTCAAAAGTATAAAATTGTGCGTTTAATTTTTGCATCAACTCATTTACTGCAACTTTATTTTCAACTGTCAATAATGGATCATTATTTCCTGTAATATAACTACAATGCAAATTGCTTATTTTTTCAGACAAAGGATTTCTTAATTCAAAAGCAATATCGCCAGAACACATAACAAAATCAGTAAATTGGAATGCAGAATGATGAATCCATCTTGAAGCTGTTGCTACGCCCTGTGAAAAACCTAAAACACGAATACGTCCTTTAAAGAGCTTCGGCACCATTGCTGAGTATAACCTCTCAAGGTATTCTATATAATCTGCAATTTCATTTTCCCGTTCTTCGCTTGTCATCCAAGTGGCAACAGGCTTGCCACCTAATCCTTTTGCGTAAAATCTATTTAATCCTTCTGGAGCAATTATTAATCTTCCTGGTAACTGTAGTTCAGTAAATTCAGCAATAAAGGTTGAAGCCAATTGGCCATATCCATGTAGTATGATTAAGATATCATTAACACCAGCTGTGTTGCCAAGTGTAAAGTATCGTGCGGTTCGGGTTGTTTTGAGTAGGTGTTGTTCCATAGTTGTGGTTTAAATTTTGTAATGAAACTAATTTTTTTACAAATTTACCTGTCTATTGACTGCCGTTTATATAAAATTAGGCACAAAAATATTTAGAATTCATGAAAGTATGATACATTTGATGCCAAATTTATACCTAATGAAAAAGTTAATTTTAACAGCACTCGGTTGTGCTTTATTTGTCAGTTCAAATCTTTTTGCTCAAAAGCGGGCATACATATCATCTTCGGGCGAAATGATTTTTTCGTTTGCCGATATAAGTATTAATGGAAACGACTTTGAAAGCACACTTCGTTGGTCTCCTGTATTTAATTTTCAAACATTGGTAAATAAGGACTTTAATGACCACCTTGGATTATTCTATGGCTTATCAGTTAGGAACGTAGGTTTTATTTATAGTAAAGATGCAGACACAAGCATGAAACACCGTACTTACAACTTAGGTATTCCTATAGGTGTTAAACTTGGCAATGTAAACGGTACATTTATTTGGGGCGGGTATGAATTTGAGATGCCATTTCATTATAAAGAAAAGTTATTTGTAAACGAAGAGAAAGAAAAGAAAACTGATGTTTGGTTTAGTAATAGGGTAAATTGGTACACACAATCAGTATTCGTAGGCATAAACTTCCCATTTGGCTTCAACCTTAAGTTTAAATATTATCTAGATAATTTCTTTAACAAAGATTACACCCAAGGTGGAGTAAAAATTTACCAAAATACCAATGTAAACGTGTTCTATGTGGCATTAGCATGGGATGTATTTGAAGATGTGAGAAAGGCATATGGTGGACAAAAAGGCTCGGCAACCCCAAGCCGCACTTCTTACACAAGTAGAAATGGGACTTCGTATTTTTATTAATAGCTGTAAGTCAGCATATTATTTATTATTTCAAAGCTTTTGTCAACCGACAAAAGCTTTTTTTCACAATTTGTTGTGAAATACAAACAACTGACCTATTTTTGCAACCCCTTTATAAAAAGTATATAATTAAATTACTGTGGATACAATAAGTTACAAAACCAAATCAGCCAATAAGGCCACTGTTAATAAAGAGTGGTTCGTGGTAGATGCAGAAGGCCAAACGCTAGGACGTTTCGCAAGTAAGGTTGCAAATATTTTACGTGGCAAGCACAAAACCAATTTCACACCCCATGTTGATTGTGGTGATAATGTCATTATCATCAATGCCGAAAAAATTCGTTTCACGGGTAACAAGTTGAATGACAAAGATTACGTATTTTACTCGGGACATCCGGGAGGTCAACGTTTTGAGTCGGCTAAGAGTTTACTTGAAAGAAGACCAACGTATGTGGTTGAACATGCCATTGACGGTATGCTCCCAAACAACAAGTTAGGTCGCGAAATTTTTAGAAACTTATTTGTGTATGCTGGTTCAGAACATCCTCATAGTGCACAACAACCAAAACCCTTAAATCTGAAATAATTAGATCATGGAATTAATAAATGCTATAGGTAGAAGAAAAACTTCTGTTGCCAGGGTTTATCTTACCTCAGGTACTGGAAACATCACTGTTAATGGAAAAGATGTGAAAACGTATTTCCCAACTGTTCTTTTGCAGCACGCAGTAAATAAACCACTTGAAGTGACTAACACTGTTGGTCAATTTGATATTAGCTGCAATGTTGATGGTGGTGGAGTTACAGGACAAGCTGATGCATTAAAACTTGCTATTGCACGCGCATTGGTAAAACATAATGCTGAACTTAAACCTTCACTTAAGGCAGAAAGTTTGATGACCCGCGACCCACGTATGGTAGAGCGTAAGAAATCAGGACAGAAGAAAGCCCGTAAGCGTTTCCAATTCGTAAAACGTTAATCAAGTATATATACATTTATGTCACAAATCACACAACAAGAGTTGTTGGAAGCGGGTGTTCACTTCGGTCACCTTACCCGCAAATGGAATCCAAAGATGGCTCCTTACATTTTTATGGAGAAGAACGGAATCCACCTCATCGATTTAAACAAAACAGCTGTTAAGCTGGATGAGGCCTCACAAGCCATCAAAAACATCGTAAAATCTGGTCGCAGGGTATTATTCGTTGCCACCAAGAAACAAGCGAAAGAAATCATTGAAACGGAAGCTAAGCGCGTAAACATGCCTTTTGTTACCGAAAGATGGTTGGGCGGAATGCTTACCAACTTTAGCACAGTGCGCAAATCAATTAAAAAATTGCAAACGCTCGAAAAAATGGCTACTGATGGTACGTATGTTAACATCAATAAAAAAGAAAGATTGATGCTTGACCGCGAGAAAATCAAACTTACCCGTTTATTGGGAGGTATTGCTGATTTGAATCGCCTGCCGGCTGCATTGTTTATCGTTGATGTAAAACGTGAACACATTGCAGTATCAGAAGCAAAAAAATTAAACATACCTACAATTGCAATGGTAGATACTAACTCAGATCCAACAGTGGTTGATTATGCAATACCAGCAAATGATGATGCAGCTAAATCAATTTCATTGGTAGCACGCGTAATCACAGACGCAATTGTTGAGGGAATGTCGGAACGCAAAAGAGAGAAAGAAGAAACAGAAGAGCCGGCTAAAGAAGAGGCTTAATACACTTAATAAAATCGGCCTTGTGCCGATTTTTTTTAGCCAAAAATTAATAATATAAATACATTTAATTAAACACAATATTACAATGAGTACAATATCAGCAGCAGATGTAAATAAATTGCGCCAGGTGACCGGAGCAGGAATGATGGATTGCAAAAAAGCATTAACAGAAACCAATGGCGACTTTGAAGCCGCAATAGATTTTCTTCGCAAGAAAGGTGCTAAAGTATCAGCAGCTCGTGCTGATCGTGAGGCGAAAGAAGGAGCAGTTATTGCAAAAACTTCTTCAGATAAAAAACTAGGTGTGATTGTGCAATTAAGTTGCGAAACAGATTTCGTTGCAAAAAATGAAGATTTTGTAAAGTTTGCCAACCAACTTGCTGATCTTGCTTTAGCTAATAAGTCAGCAAATGCAGATGCATTAAAATCATTGCCAATGGATGGCCTAACGGTAGGTGATAAAATCACAGAACAAGTAGGTAAGATAGGCGAGAAAATTGATGTGGTGCGGTATGAATTGATGGAAGGTGAAAACATGGTAGCATATATTCATGGAGCCAATCGCCTCGGTGTATTGGTATCATTAAGCAACGCACCTAATGAGAATAATTTTGTTGCAGGAAAAGATGTTGCTATGCAAGTAGCGGCATTAAATCCAATTGCAGTAGATAAAGCTGATGTTGATATCACAGTGATTGAACGTGAGTTGGAAATTGCAAAAGAGCAAATTCGTGCAGAAGGCAAACCGGAAAATATGGTTGAGAAAATCGCAGAAGGCAAACTTGGTAAGTTCTACAAAGAATCTACTTTGATGAATCAGGAGTTTGTAAAAGACGGTTCAAAAACCATTGCACAAATGCTTGATGGAGTAGAGAAAGGCCTTACCGTAAAATCATTTAAGCGCGTTGCGTTAGGATAATTTTCTAATCAATTCAATATTAAAAAGCCCCGCCTTGCAAAGGCGGGGCTTTTTTGTTGCTTTGCAGCCATGAAATTTTTGATAGTTGGTCTTGGAAATATTGGTACCGAGTATGCACACACTCGTCACAATATTGGTTTTGATATTGCCGATGAATTGGTGCGATTGCATAAGGGCATTTTTGAAAACGACCGCTATGCAGATTATGCGCAAATATTGATAAGAGGTAAACAATTGCATGTGATAAAACCAACCACATACATGAATCTGAGTGGCAAAGCTGTTCACTATTGGATGGATAAGCTGAATATTTCTACAGAAAATGTATTGGTTTTAGTTGACGACCTCGCGATTGACTTTGGTAAAATTCGCATTCGCAAAAACGGCAGCGATGCTGGGCACAACGGGCTTAAGAGCATTCAGGAATTACTGCAAGCGCAGAATTATCCGCGACTTCGCTTTGGCATAGGGAATAATTTTCCCAAAGGCCGACAGGTCGATTATGTGCTTGGCCGGTGGAGCATTGAAGAAGAAAAATTACTACCCGAATTAATTACCACATCGGTACTGGCTATCGAAAAAATAGCCCAGTCGGGAATCGACCGGGCTATGAATGAATATAACAAATAAGCTATTTAGCTCGTTCTTCTGCGTCTTTCTCCGCCTTCGCGTTTTTTGAAAGTGCCGCTGTAATTGCTTTTTTCTCTACCTCCACGATCGCTTCCGCCATCACGGCTACCTCCGTCTCTGTTTCCGCGGTATCCGCTTCTGCTTCCGCCATCACGACTTCCACCGTCACGACTTCCGCCTTCGCGGCTACCTTTGTAACCACCACGGCTACCACCATCTCTGCTTCCGCCATCACGGCTTCCACGATAGCTGCGGTCGCTGCTGCTGCGTGTGCGTCCGCTGTCGTTTGTATCGCCTGATTTCTCGATGCGTACTTTGCGGTCTTTATAGGTGCTGCCATGCAATGTATTCATTAAGGTATCTACACATTCGTCATCTACATTGATAAATGAATACACACCTTTTACATCAACTCGGTGAATTTGTTTTGCAGTTAAGCCTGATACGCTCACTACAAAATCTTTCATCGAACCTACATTCAAACCATCTTTAGAACCTACGCTTACAAATAAGCGTGTGCCTTTTGATGCTCCGTATGTTCCACGATCACCATCACCTGAAGATGAACCGCGAGAATCACTCACGTTTAAGTCAGGTCCGTTCATGTACTCGGCACTAAAACGTTTCAATTCCAATGAAAGCATTTTTTTCATCAGTTCATCTTTCTCAAGACTCATCAATGGTTTCAAATGTTTCTCTACCACATCATCAAAGAAAGACTCTTCAATTTCAGTAGAGCTGATGGTATCTATAAATGACAATAGTTTTCTGTCGCG
>JBIINH010000174.1:0-4492 GCA_044337585.1 Bacteroidia bacterium | reverse complement strand
ATGATTTTGTGATTTCAGTTTCTGTGCTCATGATGATGTTAAATTAAAGTGTTATTTCAATTTCGTTTCTTGTTAAATCTTCGAATGTTTCTTGTTTGCGGATAAGATGCGCTTTTCCATTATGTATAAGCACTTCAGCTGGCCTAAATCTTGCATTGTAGTTACTGCTCATAGTCATGCCATAAGCTCCGGCATTTTTAAAACACAAGATATCTCCTTCATGTACTTCGGCCATTTTCCTATCCCATCCAAAGGTGTCGGTTTCGCATATGTAACCAACAACTGTATAAATTCTTTGTTTACCATCCGGATTTGAAATATTCACTATTTCATGGTACGAATCATATAGCATGGGACGAATCAAATGGTTAAGTCCTGAATTTACTCCCACAAAAACAGTAGCTGTAGTTTGTTTGATGATATTGGCTTTCGCCAAAAAATATCCCGCTTCACTCACAATAAATTTACCCGGTTCGAACCAAAGTTCAAGTTTACGTCCATAAAGATTACAGAAGTCGGTAAACCTCAATTCAAGTGCTTGAGCAAGTTCTTCAATATCGGTAGTCACGTCATTTTCTTTATATGCAACCTTAAAGCCGCTTCCAAAATCGATAAAATCTAAATCAGGGAAATCTTTTGCGGCATCAAACAATATTTCTGCACCTTGCAAAAACACACCCGGATCTAATATATCACTGCCTGTGTGCATATGCAGTCCATTAACTTTGATATGATATGTATTGATTACACGCAAAACATGGCGAAGCTGATACACACTGATACCAAACTTTGAATCGATATGACCAGTTGAAATTTTAGAATTGCCACCGGCTAAAATATGCGGATTGAGGCGAATACAGCATGGCACTTTGCTTCCATATGCCGCGCCAAAGTGTTCGAGAATGGCAATATTATCAATATTGATGTGTACACCTTTGAATACTGCTTGTTTTATTTCTTCAAAATCTACACAGTTTGGGGTGAATATGATTTCTTCGGGTTTAAAACCTGCTTGTAATCCCAATTCAACTTCATTAATCGATACAGTATCTAGCCCAGAACCTGCATTTTTAAGCAGACGCAATACATTGGTATTGTTTAATGCTTTACATGCATATTTTAATTTTACATCTACTGTTGAAAATGCATTTTTTAAACGATGAAATTGACGTAAAATAATTTCACTATCATAGACATACACCGGTGTGCCGAACTCTTGAGCAATTTGCTCCAGATTAACTCCGCCTGATTGGTATTTATTATTATTAAGTTGCATTAATTTAAAAAATGGAGTGCGAAAATAGAAAAAGCAGTGGATATAACCGCATTTATGTGACGGCTCATAAAAAACGGGCGGGTTGCTTTGCAACCCGCCCGTCAATCATTTAATAATGTGAAAAAAAAATGAATTATTGTATGATGGTCATTTCATTTACAATATTTGGCGCTTGTCCATATTTTTCAATCAGCCACAATACATACCTGATATCAACATTGATGGTACGTTTGTTCTTAGGATCAAAATGAATATTGCCACTCATGGCTTCCCAATTTCCATCAAAAGCCAAACCAATGATTCTACCTTCAGCATCAATTACAGGACTGCCACTATTGCCACCGGTAATGTCATTGTCAGTTAAGAAAGCAACAGGTAATTTTCCATCTTTCATAGCATAGCGTCCGTAGTCTTTATTTTTATACAGTTCTTTTAACCTATCCGGAATTGAAAATTCAGGATTATCTGCATTCTTTTCATTTTTTACGATTACTTCATCCAAGTTGGTAATCCACGGATATTTCATGTATGATTTTACTGATCCATAAGTTAAACGCAAAGATGAGTTTGCATCAGGATAAAAACTTTTCTTAGGATTCATCTCCATCAAACCTTTGATATAAAGACGGCCCAAGCCGGCTATCTTCTCGTTAAAATCATCAACCTTCGGCTTAAAGTTGGTATTGTAGTGATTCCTGAAAGCTTCCAAATGAATGTATGCAGGATCTTTTTTCAGTAATGCCAAGCGAGGTGATTTTAGAAAACTTTTTGCCATATCTGCATTTGCAAACAAACTGTTTTCAAACACGTAATCCGTATACAAAGCAATGGCTTTGCGTGGGTCAGCGTCATATTTCAAAATGGTTTCTTTGAAAAACGGAGCCTGCTGATCTGCAGGTATCAGCCTGTTATATATCACCAAGATGCTATCAAAAATGCGTTTATCAGCTCTTACGATGGCTTCATCATAAGGCAAACTTTCTGCTGCTGCCAACAATTGGTTTTTAAGTGTATTTAGTTTTTCCTTATCGTTTTTACTGAGCGGCTCCTCCAATGCAGCTCCGTATTGGGCATACTTAATAATGGTAGGCGAACCTATACCTTCTCTAAGCATGGTAGCTTGCAAACTGTATGGACGGTAAGCCACAAACACATTATCTACATCAGCCAAAAGTGATTTGTAAGCTTGTTTATCTTTTGCCCATGCAGCAAATACTTTTTCTTCCTTTTGCTTTTGTTCAAATACTTTGTTGTTTTTTAGTTGCTCTGCTTCTCCGCGAAAATATTTCCAGTAATTAGCTACACTTGCATAGTCGCCACTTAATTTCAAACGAATATCCACGTCTTTATTCATCTCTTCTTTCCATGCATTTAAGCGCACATCACGCAATGATACAATTGCAGGATCTACAATATCCGTTGCAATTTGAACTCCTTGACTAAATTCATAACGATTGGTACGTCCCGGAAAACCCATAATCATGGCATAATCATTTGGTTGGATACCTTTAAGATTAATTGGCAAATGGTGTTTGGCTTTTAATGGCACATTCTCAGGCGAGAATTTTGCGGGTTTACCATCTTTACCCATATATACCCTGAATAAACTAAAATCTCCCGTGTGTCGAGGCCACATCCAATTATCAGTTTCGCCACCAAATTTTCCAATATTTTGTGGTGGTGTTCCTACCAGACGAACATCTGTAAAGCGCTCGAATGTAAATACATAATATGCATTTCCTTTATACATTTCACGGCATTGTGCTTCGTAGTGTGTTCCTTTTGTTACCCTTTCCACTATCGACTTATAAACACCCGGAAGTTTTGCTGCACGATCCTTTTCATTCAAACCTTTAACTGCTTCCAATACTTCGGAGGTAATATCATCCACCCTCACCACGAAGGCTACTGTAAGTCCTTTTACCGGGCGCTCGTCTGTATTGCTTTTTGCCCAGAAACCATTATCCAATATGTTATCAGATGGCGTGCTCAGGTCGCTGATGTAATCATAGCCACAATGGTGGTTGGTAAGTACCAAGCCATTTGCAGAAATCACCTCTCCCGTGCAACCACCGCCAAACCAAACAATTGCATCTTTCAAACTGCTCTTATTCAGATCATACAATTGTTCCGGTGTAAGCTTTAATCCTTTTTTGTTCATTTCGCCTACAGTTTGGCTATTCAAAAGCCATGGAAGCCACATACCTTCGTCAGCACGGGCCGTAAAAGATGTTGCCAGCGTAAATACGGCAACCATGTAAATCAAAAATCTTTTCATCATGTTTTATTTATATTAAATCGGAGGGCGAATCTATTTGTTTTTGCTAAAAATATGACCTGATTTTTGATGAAAGGCGAAATTTTTCTACCACCGTAAAAATTAGTAGCTTGTAAACTTAACATTTGCTTAATATTGCCAAATGCTCGCTAGAATTAACTTGCGCAGCAAAAAAATTACCTAAATGTTTGGATTAGACCCTACACTAACCTCGCTTCTATTATTTTGCCTACTGCTGGCATGTGCATTTGAGTTCATCAATGGATTTCATGATACAGCTAATGCAGTGGCAACGGTTATTTATACAAACACACTAAAGCCTTGGGTGGCTGTAACGTGGTCGGCTATTTGGAATGCGATTGGCGTATTCGCAGGCGGTATTGCTGTGGCTATGGGAATCAGCAATTTATTACCTGTTGAAGTACTTACAGATACAGAAGTGGCACACAATGTAGCACTTATACTTTCATTGCTTATTTCAGCAATAGCTTGGAACTTAGGCACTTGGTATTTTGGAATACCATGCTCTAGTTCACATACATTAGTTGGTTCCATATTAGGTGTAGGAATGGCTTTTTCTATCATGTCAGATGATTGGACGTTTAAGTTTGTTAATTGGTCAAAAGCGTCTGATATTGGACTTTCACTCCTATTCTCTCCTTTAATTGGATTCAGTCTTGCTGTAATATTGATGTATATCCTCAGACAGGTAGTTCGTAAAAAAACAATATTTAAAGAACCCAACACAACTGCGCCTCCACCAACATGGATAAGGGTAATTTTATTGTTAACGTGTACAAGTGTAAGCTTCTCACATGGTTCAAATGATGGTCAAAAAGGTGTTGGATTAATGATGTTAATATTAATTGCTATTGTACCTATTCGTTTTGCACTTAATCATGACACTAATCTTAACGAATACAATAAAAGTATTGAGC
>JBIINH010000173.1:0-4546 GCA_044337585.1 Bacteroidia bacterium | reverse complement strand
TAAAATAGCCGTCCCATAAACGGCCCAAAAGCCGTCCAATTACATGCATTATTTACCCCTATATGGCCGGCCAAAGGCCGGCCGTGTGGAGGAAGTACTTCAATTTACTGCATTCAAGACTAAACCAACGTGTGATAAGTATCCACTTGCGTAAGCAGTGCTTGCATATTGGGTTTTCTATACGCTACGGTTGTAGAGATATGCTTATGACCTGCTAATAATTGTACCTGTTCTACGGGTATATTGCATGTATTTATCCAATATGAGATCACACTTTGACGTATCAAAGTGGTGGTAACACGTGTATTTGGAAATAGTACTGAATAAATACTTAGCAAATGATAAACATCGTCAGGTGTGAGTTTTGATCCCAATTTATTGGTAAATAATGAATCTGATTGGTTCGACTGGCCGTCATTCCTAAATTTTAAAAGGTATTTATGAAACCATGCCAACTGGGTTGGCTTTAATTGTAGTTTTCTGCCTAAAGTGTTGGGCTGTTTTTTTATACGTAATGTCTCGTTTTCAAATGAGATATCATCAATACGCAGGTTTATTAATTCGGAAAGTCGCAAACCTTGATAAATGAGAAGCGAAACAATTAACTTATTACGAATAACTAATGCCTTATATCGTTCTGGTCTATTAAGTAGCTTATTTAATTCGTCCTGTGTAAGTAAATCGTCATGGATGAGTGGCTTTTTACGCTGAATCATTGCTATGCCAAACATCGGGTTGTTTTTAATCACTTTTTTTTGAAACAGAAAAGCATAATATCGCTTTAGTGCTGATTGCAATAAACTCATACTGGGCCGTTCAGTACGATTTGTGTAATGGTGCAAGTAGTCAATAATTTGGTTGTATGAATAGTGTGGAGCATCCGGATATTCTCTACATAGTTTTGTGATAATATATACATACGATTTTATGCTGTTTTCACTTAGCTTATATCGCCTTAAATAAAGGCTGAATTGATTTAAATGGGTATTCATACAAATAGTTTCTTTAATAGTTGATTGTTTCTTTTTCTTTGAATAGCATACCTATTTGTCGTATTAATGTCTTGATGCCCCAGAAATTGCCTAACAAAATCAATACCAGCTCCATTATCTACCATATGGGTAGCAATGCTGTGACGTAAGCAATGAAGTGTAATGTGCTTTTCCCGTAAAAGGCTATCTTTAGTACGCTCAATTATTTTTCTAATCAATTTATTTAAGTACATACCTGAAATGTTTCGGCCATTTTTATGAATAAATAGTTTGTCGTTATCCTTGCAGTAACTGCTTCTTATTATGTGAATATATTTCTTGAGGTAATCAGCTATTGCCTTTGTTAGGGGAACAATTCTGCTTTTACCAAATTTGCCTTTACGTACAAGTAATGTTCTATTTGTAAGATTTATATCTCGAATGCTTAATTGAAGTATTTCAGATTGTCTTAATCCACAGCCGTATGCACAGCATAGTAGTGCAATTTCAGTGTAGTTATCCGATGCTGCATACATCAATTTAATTTCTTCTTGCGTTACAATTTGTCTATTAACCATTTCGGGTCGTTTTAATTTATAAACATGAGAAGGAATACCATCAATTTTATTTGATAAAACTAAGTGGTGAAACAATAGCCGTATGCCATTAAATTGAGAATAGATGGTAGATGCAGATAGTCTTTTGTTTTTATAAAAATGATTTCGATTTGATAAATGTTGATGATATGCAACAACATGTGCGTTTTTCATATATTTTATTTCGCGCACATTATTTCTCTCTAAAAACACAAAAAACTCCCATACAGCATTGCCGTACTCATTATCACGGTTGCGGGCATATCCCATTGTATGAATGTACTTAATAAAATCAGATTGTAAATTGATGTAATGTTTGTTTTTTAAGGGTAATGACTTCATGATAGTATAATTTGAACTGCAACTATACCATCTTCACTTTTTGGTGCTCTGATAACTAATAATTAATGACGTTTGGGCTACATGGCTTAAAAAACGCCTTAATTCTAGAAACTATTCGAAATAAATTGGGCCGGCCAAGGGCCGGCCATTACTAAATAAACCTTCTTTTACAAGAAATATAGGTCCGTGCGAAGGGTAAATAATGTGTTGGCTTGCAATTTGAAGTACATTACCACGCGAAGGAGTAGCTACGCTGAACTTCGTCCCGATAGCTATCGGGACGCGCGGAAGTGGGGCGTATTTCAATCAATTAAATCCTAAAATGAAAAATCCCTAATACGAGTCTTAGTGATTTTAGTACTCTTATGCACACTATTCGACTTTAGTCTAACATCATTCTAGAATAAATTATAAACAGCAGATAGATCGCAAAAAGCGTAAAATAAAGAATATGTTTTTTACGCCATCCTGCAAACATCATTCCAATAAGGTAAGCAATATTTGTAACGCCTGATATTATATAATTAGATTGTGATTGATACATCCAATTATGAGGAGGTTGATATTCATTATTCCCAAAATGATATGCATCAGCATTTGAAGTAGCTTCAACTATATCCATTACTAATATGAATATCAAAAACAATGTTAACGTATTAATTATGTATTTTATGTGTTTTACTGTGCTGTTGGTGTCCATGTTTCTGTGTCTAAAGATTTTAGTTTAAGTGCTGGAATTGTATAATCTACTTTTAGGTAAACTTTTTCTCCAAGCCTCCCCATGATCGCCCTAGTAAAGTCGGTCATACCAATAGTTCCCAAATCAATACAACCAGCACTACCCCACGATGCTCCTCCATGTATAGTGAAATCACTTCTCCCGAAAGTGTTGCCTTCCTCTGGTGTTAACCACCATCGTTGTCGGCCCCATGCATATTCACCACCTTTAAATTGACCACCCAGTCCAGTCGAACCATAAAATCTGTTCCATAATGGGACATCTGATATTAATTGTAGATCCGATTTATTAAGTGAATATAAACCTTCTGGTAATCCACCGATTCCCTTTTCCTTTTGTCTCTCTGAAGAATAATCAAACACTTGATTCCCATTAGCATCTTCTTGCGGCCTTCCTGACACTGCATGGAAACTTATAGAGTTGACATGTAGCATACCTTGTTCATCTGTTGTTTGCCAAGAATAGGTAAGTTTATTTCCGTTAAACTCTATCAGCTCTGTCCCTATATTAGTCCAGGAGTTCTTATTCATATCAGAGAACCCTTCAGAAGTATTATCGTGCCACTGAACATTACCATCCTGATCCTTAAACCAGTCTAAACCATCTGGATCAATAAATAATACTGGATTATTTCCGAAGCAGACATAATTGCTTATACTTGGCTTTGTAACGGGGTCAAGGCTGGGCCTTCTACCTAATCTTGCGTCATATCCATAATCACCAAAAACGTACCATCCTCCAACACCTACGACCTCGTCATCTTTCTCATGTCCATTGAAGTGGAAACGATAGGCAGATGCATTCCAACTTCTGCCCGGTAGTGGTGCACCAAATGGGCTATAGTCAGTTGCACTTACTACTTCTACATTCCAACTTATATTGCTTTGGCTACAGTTTTGTATTTTCTTGTCACTTATAGTTAGCAATACATTACCCAAATGGTTGCTAAACTCATAGCGTTTGTTACCTCTATATCCTTGATAGTTGGCAAATAGCATTCGCTCCTCACTCATTGTTTCTATCAGGTACTCGCTGGGTTCAAATATTCCATTTTCATTTTCATCACGTACTTGCACACAAGCCAATGGTATTTGCACATCGCATATACCTATGCGGCTGCTTCCATACAGGTGCCACTCACTCAGATAAATGCTGTCAATATACAACTGGCTGAATTGGGTGTAGTGTGAGATAAGTAAATCGTGATAGGACTGCCCAAAAAAGGAAGCTATGTGGGCAAAATAGTTGCGCATACCATTGGTGCCGCCACCATATACATTGCTTGCCTGCTGATGGTTACCTATCACACTCGGATACATCATTGTGCCAATATACAAAAATTCGGCATACATATAATCTTTATACCAATTAATAAGCCAATCTTTTCGGTCTTCTTCAGTACTGCCGGGTACTATATCAAAAATGGTATTGGTCACTAATGTGCTATTGGCATTAAACAATTCATTTGCGATATGGGAGGCTACATAAAAATTACAACTGTAGGGATTGGTAGTCGTGTAAATCAATTGATTCAAATCTACAACAGTGCTTAATTCGCTAATCAATATACCTGAAACGCCATACAAATTATGATACTGTTGCATAATGGCCAATAAACCACCTGTAGCTTGGGTAAATTGTATGGACATATCAAGTGAACCTATAACTGTAGACATTCCATTAAGCGAAATATAATCGTCTATTTGCTGTAACTCATCAGGTGTGTTTCCCGGCATGATTGATAAGTCATTTAGCAATTGAACATATGCCCAATTTGCATGTAACTTTAAGAATTCAAAAAAGGCATCCCGTCTGCCTCTAGTAGCAAGCAAGTAGGTATGAAAGTCGTCATAAGTGCCGGTTTGTATTGATCTTATTTCCCTTGGTTAAGTTCAAAA
>JBIINH010000037.1:0-15625 GCA_044337585.1 Bacteroidia bacterium | reverse complement strand
ATATCAGTAGTTAATTGATTGTACTCTCGTTTCTCATTAAAAGTAGATTTTTTCTTGTTGCTATCTGCCTTGGGCTTTTCTTTCTCTACAATTTGTTGCGTAATTGTATGTTTCACATCTTGCTCAGGTGGCAGTTTCTCCTCATTTAAATAGTCTTGATAATTTCCGTTAAAGTCGCGTACTACTCCATTTCCTTCAAATAAAAATAAATGATCAACCAGCTTATCCATAAAGTAACGATCGTGAGTTACAATTAGTAAACAGCCTTTAAATGATTCCAAAAACTCTTCCAAAACATTTAATGTGTCAATGTCTAAATCGTTTGTTGGTTCATCTAATATTAAAAAATTAGGGTTTTTGATTAGTACAGTTAGAAGAAAAAGCCTGCGTTTTTCGCCTCCACTTAATTTTGAAACAAACGTATGTTGCATCTTATCATCAAACAAAAATCGCTTACATAATTGTGATGCTGAAAGTTGTTCTCCTTTCGACAATTCGATATACTCAGCAATATCTTTTACCACTTCCAAAACCCTTTTGTCTTCTTTGATATCAATGCCTGCTTGCGAATAATATCCAAACCTAACGGTATCACCAGTTGAAATAACCCCTGTATCAGCTTTTTCGATACCTTGAATAATATTTAAAAATGTTGACTTCCCCACCCCATTTTTGCCAATTATACCTATACGCTCTCCTGGTTTAAATATGTAACTAAAATTTTGTAAGACTTGAATGGTTCTGTCTTCTTGCTTATAAGTTTTACAGAGGCCATGAAATTCGATGATCTTACTTCCCAATCGTTGCATTTTCACATCTAACTCAACTTGTTTATCATCTGCTACGTATTTTGCTTTTTCTTGTAAATCATAAAACGCCTCGATACGTGATTTTGATTTTGTTCCTCTTGCTTTAGGTTGTTTGCGCATCCATTCAAGTTCTTTCTTCATCAAATTACGAGCCTTATCAGCTTCTCTGCCTTCCCTAAATTCCCTGTCAGCTTTTTTCTCTAAATAATAGGCATAGTTACCTTTATAAAAATACAGCTGGCCTCGCTCTAATTCAATAATTTCACTACAAACATTATCAAGAAAATACCTGTCATGGGTAACTATGAATAAAGTCATTTTTGAACTTTTCAGATAGCCCTCAAGCCACTCAATCATATCCAAATCAAGGTGATTCGTGGGTTCATCCATAATTACAAAATCAGGTTGCATAATCAGGATACGCGCCAAAGCCAAACGCTTCTGCTGGCCACCACTAAGCGTAGATACATCTTGATTGTACTGCGTGATATTTAGTTTTTCAAGGATTTGTTTTACACGCACTTCATAATCCCATGCATTTAACCTATCCATCTCCTCCATGCAATGCTGAAGCCTAGTTAAATAATTTACATCATCACTTTGATGCAGCAACAGTTTCTCATATTCAGCCACCACATTAAGTAATTCGCTATTTGCATTAAACAAATGATCCCACACATTAATTCCTTTTGGCATGTGCGGTTGCTGTTCCAAATAAGCTGATATGATGTCTTTACTAACTACCACCGACCCTCCATCTGTGGTATCAGTTCCGGCAATAATATTTAACAAATTGGTTTTGCCTGTTCCGTTTTTTGCAACAAGCGCAATTTTTTGACCGTTTTCTATACTTAATGTAATCCCTTCAAAAAGGGTGCGATCACCATAGTGTTTGGCGATATTCTCTGCTCTTAAATAATTCACCTTGCAAAGGTGTGATACAAATAGGGTATTAAAAAGAAATCATAAAAATAAATCCATTAAAATTAAAGAAAACTGAAGCTTACTTAAAAATAATAATTTAACTTCTATGGCTATGAAAAATTCATATAATTGTAATGTTAAAAAATAAATATGAAAATAAAAAAGTCCCTAGCACTCAAAATCCTATGTGTATTGCTTTACTCCTATCAATTTGCCAGCGCTCAGAATATTGGCGATCCTTATCCTAAACCAGCTGTAGTCATTGACGAAGGAATAAAACTCCATGATGAAGAAAATTATAGTGAAGCCATTAAAAAATATAAAATGGTACATGAAAACGATTCATTTTATGCCTTAGCATTATATGAATTGGCATTATCATACACAGCCGACAAATTATATGAGGATGCCCGCCAAGCTGCGCTGAAAGGGCTTTCAGAATGCGATGGTGTTGACAGGGACATGCTAATTCAATACGGAAATATTTTAGACTATCTTGGTCAATCAGATTCAGCAATAAAAGTGTATGAATTTGGGATTCGTAAATATCCATACCAATACAGGTTTAATTATGAAAAAGGTGCAGCTTATAGCATACAAAAGCAATGGGATAGTACATTAAAATACTATATAGAGGCATTAAAAATAAATCCATATCACCTTGTAAATCACTATAAAATAGGTATGATGGCCGCCAATGCTAACAAACCAACACTTGCAATTTTAGCATTAAACACGTATTGCTTGATTAGCAATAATGGTGGCGCAGTGCTTAATGTGCTTTCTACAATGGAAAAAATTGCCAACAATGAATACATACCGGATACCAATGCAATTGATGAAAAATATTTTTCCTTTGCCGATGATTTAAAGGATATAGACCTCATAGTTCACTCCAAAGCAGCCTTGAATAACAAGTATAAAGGGAAGGTAAAACTTAACTACCACATTATTAAACAACTTCAAGTTATTTGCGAAAAACTGCCAAGCAATTACACCAGCGACAATTGGCTAATGAATTTCTACATAAAGCTGTACAAATCCACTTGGGATAAAAACATGTTTGAAGGATGTGCCTTACATAGTTTCCGACTTATTGAAAGTAAAGATGTTCAATCGCAAGTAAAAAGTAAAGCCAAAGCCATTGAAGCATTTCAAAATTATGGGACTGATTACTTGAACGAATACCGTGACTACAAAACCATATTACAAGATGGTAAGGAGAAGAAAATACGTATATGGTTTGCTGATGGAAACATAAGAGCAATCGGTGAAGAAAATGCTGAAGGAAAATCTTATGGTGAATGGACTTATTATTACTCTACTGGACATATTTCGGCAAAAGGTGTTTTTGAAAACGGATTAAAAACGGGTATTTGGAATTACTATTTCGAAAATGGAAAAATTAAGTCTACAGAAGAATATAAAAATGGAGTAAATGATGGCCTATATACAAAATATCATAGCAATGGCGCTGTAGAACAAACATCTACATTTAAGAATGATGAGTATGATGGTGAAACAATTCTATACAACGCAAATGGAACAATTCTTTCCAAAATGCAGTTTAAAAATGGGAATTTAAATGGGGTAAGAGAAAACTTTACTGAATTAGGACTGCCGTCATATTCAGGCGAAACAGTTGATGGCATTTATCAAGGATGGTATAAAACTTATCATACCAACGGAGCAGTAAATTTAGACACAAAAATTGAAAAAGACGAAATACAAGGCGAAGCCACCTATTATTACCCAGATGGGAAATTGAAAACAAAAGCCAATTATAACATTGGCAAGCGTCATGGAGAATGGACATGGTATTACAAAAATGGAAAGGTTGAAACAACAGGTAACTATATAAACGGAGATGAAAGCGGAAAGTGGCTATACTATTACGAAGATGGTACACTTGAAAGAGAAGAAGAATATGAAAAAGGTGCAAAAAAAGGCATCTTAAAATATTATGATACCAAAGGAAGAGTATATGCTGAACTCGTATTGAAAAATGGGTATACCGATTCTTATAAATATTACGATATCAATGGAAAAGTATTTGCCGAAGCAAAAACACAAGGTGGAAAACTAAATTTTGTGAGATATAGTTCTTACAGAAATAAGATTAGAGAAGGACAACTTGTCAATGGCAAAGAGGAAGGTACTTGGAAATTCTACTACGAAAACGGTGCATTGCAGTATGAGATGCCATTTAGCAAAGGAAAAGAAAATGGCAAAATGACTTATTATTATAAAAATGGTAAAATAAACTATCTAGCCTATTTTGTAGATGGCGAGCGTGAAGGATTCTACCAATCATTTCATATGAATGGCAAATTGGAAACTGAGGGATACTACAGCAAAGGAGAACGATATGGCCCTTGGGATTATTATTATGCAAATGGAAAACTTGAAACCCGCGAGTTTTATATGGCCAATCAAATTACTGGAAAAGACTATGAATATAATGTTGATGGCACACCAGAAGGATATAGTGTATATAAAAATGATTTCTTCAATAATTACTACCAAACTGATACATCTGGAAATGTATACAACAAAACTAACCTTACATATGGTACAGGCAAGTACAAGCTTATTCAACCTGGAAAACAACTGATGCTAGAAGCCACATACAAAGGCGGAAGCAAAGACTCTATATCGATTTCGTATTTCAATGATAAAAATATAAGAAACATACAATCGTATAAATATGGCGTGCGAAATGGATTGTACAAATCGTATAATGAAAATGGCAAACTAAAATCGGAGGGAATGTATGTTGATGGTGACCAAGAAGGTGAATGGCGCTACTATAATGAAGATGGGAAAATGTATAGAAAGGCCAATTTCAGAGAAGGCGAATATCATGGTCCGTATTTCACTTATCATTCAAATGGTGCTGTAGAAATAGAATGTACTTATCAAAATGGAATATTAGATAGTACATATGTCATGAAAGATAAAGAAGGTATATTAATGGTGCAATTTGAATACGAAGGTGGTGTACTAAAGTCATATACCTACTTGGGTACTAGCAACAAATTGGTACCTGCTATTCAAGTAAAAAATGAAACTGTGGAAATTAAAGCATTTTATCCGAGCGGTAAAACTTCAATTAATTACAAGGTAGAAAATGGATTAATTCAAGGACAATACCTAGAATATTATTCAAATGGACAATTGTATGTAGATGCCATGTTCAAAGACGGAAACTATCAAGGTGCATATAAAATATATTACCCAAATGGTATCCTAAAACGTGATGAAACACATGATTATGATGAGGAAATTGGAATAAGTAAATTTTACCACGAAAATGGAAAATTATCCAAAGAAATACCTTATCTATTTGGCAATATACATGGTGAAGCTAAATACTATGACAATACTGGAAAACTTATAAAAAAGGTAAACTATAGCTATGACAATATCGTTAACTAAACATTTTCAGGTATTATTTTTAATATGCATTACGGCAAAAACATTTACTGCTTTGGGGCAACCAAAACCCGATACAGAACGAATAAAAAAAACATATAAAAACAGCCATGTAATATTCCTAAACAAAGAGCAGCATTTCAGAATCAAAACGGTGAAAGGTAAAATTGATGCAGAATGTGATTTCTCTCAACAGATCTATCATATTGACAACAAAGGCATGAGTTTTAGCGAACGTCAAGTTGGCTATTTACCAGATTTTTTTACTATCAGTAAAATTTCTGCTACTACCTATGTACCTGAAAAAGATGGCTACAAAACGTATCCGGTAAAAACCTTTAGCGATGAAGGAAGGGTAGATAATTACAGCAATATTTTTTATGATGGGATGAGGTTTAAGAAATTTAAATTCACAGGCATCGTTCCTGGTACAATCTCAGAAGTAAAATACACCTACAAGTACATTGATCCAAGTTATTTAGGCGCATATTATTTCATGATGCGTGTACCGGTCGATCAAAATCTATTTACAGTAACCCACAGCACTGAAGTTGAAATTGGGTATGCATTTTTTGGCGATAGCAGCCAAATCAAACACACCATTGCACAAAAAGGCAAAACTATTACACACAAATGGGAGGCCACGCAAACCAAAGAAATTAGAAGCTACCCCGATGCTGTGGATGATAGATATTTCGAACCACATGTGTTTATTTATATAAAACAATACAAAGATGCCAATGGCAAAATGCAACAACAATTTGGCACTATAGCGCAACTTTATAAAAACGATTATAAATACATAGAAAAAGTAAACCAATCCGAGATGGATGCAGGTTTAAAATCAGATGTGGATTCTATCAAAAATATTTCCAAAACCAGAGATGATATCATTAGAAATGTTTATAAATACGTTCAACGGAACTTCAAATACATTGCATTTGAAGATGGCGAAGGAGGCCATGTACCAAGAGAAGCCAATGACGTGTATCAAAAAAAATTTGGTGATTGCAAGGACTTTGCCAGCCTAATTACCTACATGCTAAAATATTGTGATATACCCTCCTACTTGTGTTGGATTGGCACACGCGATTTACCATATACTTTTGCTGAACTCCCTTTAGGATATTCTTCTAATCATATGATTGCTGCTGTTCATAATGGCATCGATTGGATATTTATAGATGGCACTTCCAAACATATACCTTTCGGAATGCCTTCAGGTTTTATCCAAGGAAAGGAAGCTATTATTGCCATCAACAAAGATTCTTTTGTATTAGCTAGGGTACCAATCCTTAAACCTGAAATAAACTATAGTTTAGACACCGTATGGCTTACCATTGAAGGCGAAAACCTAATTGGTAAAGGGAAAGTAAACTTGCTCGGATATAACCGATCATACGTTGTTGACAATCTATATTATACCGATGCCAACAAATTAACTGATCAGCTTAAAGCTTACATGCGTTATGGAAATAATAAACGAGAAATACATTCAATTTCAACCAATGATTATCAAAACAATGACTCAGTATTAACTATTGAATTTTCCATGACACTGCCGTCTTATCTAAAGCAAATCGATAAAGATATTTATTTAAATATGCATTTAAGAAAGGCATATGAAGATGATAGAATAGACACCATTGGAGGCCGTATGGCGGCTAAAGAATTTCAATTTTTGTATTTTGATGAGTCTGTGTTCATATTGGATATTCCTAAAAATTATTCGGTAAAAAATATACCCGAACAAAAAACTTATACAGATAAAAACTTTACTTATACTTATACCTATCAGCAAAGCAACAACCGCATCATTTACAAGCAATCATCTAAAGTATTTAATATGTTGATCGAACCAGAAGATTTCAATCAATGGAATAACCAAATGGATGTATTAGCGCGCATATATAAAGACAATATTATATTAACAGAAAAATAAAAACACATCATGAAAAACCGAGCTATTATACTGCTATCGATTATCTCCTTTTTTTCATTACCATTTTCAGCAACAGCGCAAGATTACAATATCAGCTGCTTGTCCTACCAATTTTCAGAAACACTGCCTACGTTTACTCCTGACAGCACAGATAAAAGCTACTCAATGGTTATTGTGAAAGCGGTAAGAATAAATGAGTTCAGGTATGATTTAGTTAAGAAATCTTTTGATTTCTACTATTGCAACCACAATGTGAAATATCTAAACGATAACAAAGCTGTTGAAGATAATAATAAATTTTACGCTTCTGTTGGAGAGAACAACTCATTTTTGGGAATCAATATCAGGGTAATAGACAAAGGTAAAGTTGTGTTTGAGGCCACTGAAAAGGATTTTATAGAAGTAGAAGAAGAGGGGCGGAAATACAATATGATTGCCATCAAAGGGCTTGACAAAGGCATGCTACTAGAAACAGTTACCAAAACCAAATATGCCGATTTTGAAGTGTATGATGATGAATACATGCAATATGACAACCCTGTAAAGCAAGCTGAATTTTATCTTATTTCCCCTGAAAACTTAGTATTTAAGTGTAAATCGTACAACGGATATGCAGAAATAAAAGATTCGGTTGTAAATGAAAGACATGTTTACTATGGAAAGCAAAACAATATTCCAGCTGTAAATATGGATGAGAAATATTCATTTATCAATGCAAACAAAATGCGTATTGAATTCAACTTTCATTTAAATAATGATTCAAAAAAGTACAATGCAAAGTGGCCTGAACTAGGCCGTACATTTTTTGACCGCATGAACTATAACTATGATAAAAATGTAAAGGATATTCAAAAAATTTTATCAAAAGTAAACTGGAAGGAAGCCAAAAGTAATGCAGATAAAGTTTTCTTAATAGAAAACTACTTGAAAATGAATATTACAATTGACAAAAATGTAGAAGATAAACCTACTATGGCAGAAAGCTTAAAGGCACATGCAGCAACACCTTTCCGCTTCAATCAAATTATGGCACAATGCTTTAGATACACCGGCACCAATGTGGAATATATATTAACAAGTAAGCGCCCTTATAAAAAATTCGACCCTAACTTTGACTCATGGTCTTTCTTAAATAATGTACTCTTTTATGAGCCTGAATCAAAAAAGTTCATCGACCCACAAGAACCACTAAAAAGAATGGGGTATATCAACACGGATTATTTGGGTCAGCATGGTTTGTTTGTAAAGATTGTTCAAATTGGTGATGCTGTAAGTGCTTCAGCCACTGTAAAACTAATACCTGCAAATGATGGCCTAAAAAGTACAGATTATGAAAACTACTCTCTACGATTTAATGCCAATGCTGACAAGGTGATTTTCACATATGATAGAACCATGAATGAATATGCAGAACAAGGGTTAAAAGGATTGTACTATGTTATGGATGATGACAATAGAAAAGAAGTTATGGAGGGTTTTGTTAAAGGAATGGCAAAAGAAAGTACAATAGATTCATTTCAGATTTTAAACTTTGACCCAACTGTTTTTGAAAATTTAGATAAACCGCTTGTAATAAAAGCGACTCTTACCACTGACGATTTTATTGAATCTACTGGTGCTAATTCATTCTTATTTAAAATTGGAGAAGTAATTGGGCAGCAATCTGAAATGTATCAAGAAAAACAACGATTAACATCAGCTGATATAGATTTTGCACACGCATACAAGCGTGTTATTACTCTCCACATTCCTGAAGGATACAAATTGAAAGGACTTGACAAGCTCAATATGAATTTTACATTTAAAAATTCAGAAACAAACAATAATTTTGGTTTCACATCGACCTACAAAGTTGAAGGAAACAAACTTTATGTTTACTGTGATGAGTACTACAATGACTTGCATTACCCTGTTACGGATTTCAATGCATTCAAACAAGTAATTAATGCGGCAGCCGACTTTAATAAAATCTCAATTTTACTTGAGAAGTAATAAGCAGTCAATAATTTAAATAAATTCCTAGGATATATGGCCAAATCAAGGCGTTGACTCGATAATTACATCATTTCCGTCTTGTGGTGGAACCCGAGGGGGCAACTCCTCTACCTTTACCTTCACAATACCTTTTCCGTTAATCATCCCTAAATGCTTGGCGGCCCTATATGATAAATCAATGATTCGCTTTCGGTTATATGGTCCTCGGTCATTAATCCTTACAATAACCCATTTGCCAGTTTTGATATTGGTTACTTTTACTAAGGTTCCAAACGGCAAAGTTAAGTGTGCTGCTGTGAGTTTATTATTGTTAAATATTTCACCATTAGCTGTTTTCCTACCTTGAAATGATGTTGCATAATAAGAAGCGAAACCTATTTTAACATACCTATTGATTGTGTCTGGAGGGGTAGGTATAACTTGAGCCATGAGCTTTACTGAAATCAGTAAATGGCAAACAATAAAAATAATATGTTTAATTTGAGATGGCAATAATGCAATATAAATGAAATCTTCCTCAAACAACAAACCTCTTGCCGAAAGAGTGCGCCCTTTAACTTTAGAAAAATATATTGGTCAAGAACACCTAACTGCTGTTGGAGCTCCAATCTTTGAAGCAATAAAACAAAAAAACATTCCGTCAATGATACTTTGGGGACCACCAGGTGTAGGAAAAACAACTTTGGCCAAAATCATTGGGAATGAAATCAACCTGCCATTCTATCAATTAAGTGCAATAAGTGCAGGTGTGGCTGAGGTGAGGAAAATCATTGAAGAAACAAAGATGTTTGGCAAGGTTGTTTTGTTTTTAGATGAAATACATCGTTTCAATAAAAGCCAACAAGATGCGCTGTTGGGAGCGATTGAAAATGGAAGCATCATCTTGATTGGAGCAACAACTGAAAATCCATCATTTGAAGTGAATAATGCGCTATTATCTCGGTGTCATGTGTTTGTACTAAAAGAATTAGGCAAAGAGAGTTTAACCAATATCCTTTCACAAGCCATACAAGAGGATGAATTGTTAAAAGTAAAACAAATAGCCTTATTAGAAACTGATGCCTTGTTTTATCACAGTGGTGGTGATGCACGGAAACTGCTTAATATTTTCGAAATGCTAATTCACTCAGATAACTGTAGCATCACCATTACAAACGAATCTGTAGAAGCAAAAATTCAGAAGCGCACCTTTTTACATGACAAATCGGGCGAGGCTCATTATGATATTATTTCTGCATTTATAAAATCCATCAGAGGAAGCGATCCAAATGCTGCTGTATATTGGCTTGCAAGGCTTATAGAAGGGGGTGATAATCCTGAATTTATTGCTCGTAGAATGCTAATACTTTCTAGTGAAGACATCGGCAATGCAAATCCCAATGCTTTATTATTGGCAACGTCAACTTATCAAGCAGTGCAAATGATTGGTATGCCCGAATCGCGTATATTATTATCACAATGTGCTACTTATTTAGCTTGTTCGCCCAAGAGTAATGCAGCTTACATGGCAATCAACCAAGCACAGCAATTGGTAAAACAATACGGTCAACTTGATATCCCACTTAGCTTACGAAATGCGCCAACAAAGTTGATGAAAGAATTAAACTACGGCTCAGGATATAAATATGCACACGACTACGAACTAAATTTTGCTGATATGGAATTTTTACCTGAAGTGGTTAGTGGGAAAACAATATATGAACCTGGTAATAATAGCAGAGAACTTGAGCAAAGGGCATTCCTAAAATTAAGGTGGAAAAATAAATATGGGTATTAATTATTGATTAAATTTTAACAATGTTCTTACACAGAAAAAACTACCTTCGTGCATATAACTAATAAAAAATGAAAAATATAAAATTCATCGTTTTTGCATTGCTAACATTTAGCGCTGTATCTTTTAAACCTGCAGAAGAATTAAAATGGTATGGATTTAATGAAGGATACGAACTATCTAAAAAAACAGGAAAAATAATGTTAGTAGATGTTTATACTGATTGGTGTGGTTGGTGCAAACGCATGGATAGAGATACCTACGCCAAATCAGAAATCATACAAGCCATCAATAAAAACTATATTCCCATTAAGTTTAATCCCGAAATTGAAGGTGTATCGTACAACTTTGAAGGAAATACGTATACAGGTATGCAGTTGTTATCTGTTATTGGAAATAACCAAATTAATGGTTATCCAGCAACAGTATTTCTTTATCCAAAAGAGAAAAAAATGAATTTGGTCTCTGGATATTATGATGCTACTCGTTTTCAAACAGTACTTTCATCCGTTGTTGAAAGCTTTGCTCCAGTAGTTACTGAAAAGAAATCGGAATCTGAAACCAAAAGCCAAACTAGCAAGAAAAAATAATCTTTAATTAAAACGAAGTACTTTAACGGGTAAAATTCTTGAAATTACCAATGTTGGCAGCAACATAGCAAGAATACAGATTATGATACTGAACATGTTTAGCCAAAGCAAATCAGTAAACTCAATTTTTATAGGAACACTATCAAGGTAATATGCTGATGGATCTAATTTAATCCACTTATATTTTGCTTGTATAACGCACATCAACACTCCTATGGTGTTTCCAATCACAAGCCCTCTGATAAGCAAGTATGCTGAAATATTGAGGAACAATTTTCTAATAATTATATCCCTTGCACCTATTGATTTCAAGATGCCAATCATTTGGCTTCTATCAACAATTAGAATGAGCAATGCTGTGATCATATTGATGCAAGCAACCAGCATCATTAAAATGATGATTACAATTACATTGATATCTAATAAGGCTAGCCATTCAAACAACTGAGGGTAGATTTGTCGGATGTTTTGCACTTCAAGAAAATATGGCAACTCGGTTATGATTTCATTCTCAACTTTATCAATATCTTCATAATTATTAAGCAATATTTCATACCCAGTAATGGCATCATTTTGCCAACCATTTACTTTTTGTATGACCCGCATATCTATAAATGCATAAGTCTCGTCCAGTTCTGTAAATCCTGTCTCGAATACTCCCGAAACAACAAATCTTCTGGCGCGTGGTGGGTCTTGTACAAAATAAATATTGATATTTTTACCTGTATCTATGCTTAGCTTTGAAGAAAGTTTCTCTGAAATTAAAATTGTTGACTCAGGAGTTGTATCCATGAATGTTGGAACAACTCCTCTCAATAGATGAAGTTGAATAAAATCCTTTTTATAAGTTTTATCAATACCTTTTAAAACGATTCCACTAAAATCTTCATCTGTTTTCACTATACCTGCTTTTATAATAAAAGGTTGTATGGCTTCAACTTCAGGTATTTGTTTAATTTTTTTCTCTAACGTTGTATCTACTCCTATGGCAACTGTTTCAAACGAATTATTTAAATCCAATCTTGAGAGTTGTATATGCGATGCAAAACCGGTTACTTTGTGTTTGATTTGTTGCTGATAACCTTTTACAACAGCAACAGATATAATCATTACAGCAACACTTACAGCAACGGCAGCAGTAGCAATGGTTACAATAACCTTTGACGAACCGGATTGTTTAGCGCTGATAAGGCGTTTTGCTGTAAAAAATGAAATTTTCAAATGAATTTGAACTTTATTATACCTTTCGAATATAAAACGTCATTCATAATATTTTCTGTTTTATTCTCATTTTCTTGTCAGGCACAGAAAGTAGATGACTTGCAAATAACAAACGGTGCCGCCCAAATAGACAACTATTTACCGTTGCTTAAAGACAAATCTATTGCATTGGTAGTAAACCAAACATCGGTAGTTGGAAACAAACACTTACTAGACACACTGCTTTCGTGCAAAATTCTAGTGAAAAAAGTTTTTGCACCCGAACATGGTTTTAGAGGTAACCATGAGGCAGGAGCTACAGTAAAAAATGAGAAAGATTCGTCAACGGGTATTGCTGTCATTTCACTTTATGGAAAAAATAAAAAACCGAGTAGAGAACAGCTAAAAGATATTGATATCTTGATTTTCGACATTCAGGATGTTGGTGTTAGGTTTTATACTTATATCAGCACATTACATTATATAATGGAAGCATGTGCAGAATCAGAAAAAAAATTAATCATCTTGGACCGTCCCAATCCAAATGGTTTTTATGTTGATGGCCCTGTACTAGACACCGCATTTCGTTCATTTGTTGGCATGCATCCCGTGCCGGTTGTACACGGACTAACTGTGGGTGAATACGCACAAATGATTAATGGTGAAAAGTGGCTTAAAAATGGTGTGCAATGTGATATCACTGTAATACCTGTTAGGGATTACACCCATCAAATGAGGTATCAATTACCAATATACCCATCCCCAAACCTTAAAAATATGACTGCCATTTACCTTTATCCAGCTACCTGTTTTTTTGAAGGTACAACTTATAGCCTAGGACGAGGAACAAATATTCCATTTGAGTGTGCGGGCAGACCCGAATTAAGAACTGGCAAATTCCAATTTACACCAATACCCATTGAAGGTGTATCTGAAAATCCCCCTTATGCAAATAAACTTTGCCAAGGCTATTTATACACTTCTTTGATAGATGATTCATTCTTTGTAAGCCCTTCACTTTTAATCAACTTATTGATTGATGCCTATGCATTGGATGAAAAAAAGGATGCTTTTTTTATTCCATTTTTTGATAAACTTGCCGGTAGCAACAAACTTCGTGAACAAATAACAAACGGATTATCGGTTGAAGTTATAATAAGTACTTGGCAAAAGGAGTTAACCAAATACAAAATTATGTCGAAAAAATATAGGCTATACCCTTAAATGAATATTAACGAAATAAAAGCCTTAATTAAAAAAGACTTTGTCACTGAATGGCGGCAGAAATATGCTTTATCTGGCATTATGCTACACGTAGTTTCCATGATATTTGTTGTCTTTCTTTCTTTAAAAATAATGAATGCCCCAACTTGGAATACGATTTTTTGGTTGATAATTTTATTTAGCTCTGTGAGCGCAGTAGCCAAAAGTTTTATAGGAGAAAGCAATGGCCAACATCTTTATTATTACGCTATAGCTAGCCCTCAAAGTATTATAATTGCCAAACTTGTTTACAATTCTGTTCTTATGTTCATCCAAATGGCCGTTAGCATGGTCGTGTATTTTACATTGCTAGGAAACATTGCAGAAAATAGCTTTATGTACATACTTTGTTTGGCACTAGGTGGATGGGGATTTGCCAACACATTTACCTTTCTATCTGCTATTTCGGCTAAAGCATCAAACAGCAACGGACTTATGCCTGTTTTGAGTTTTCCGCTAATTTTACCCATTTTACTTATTGCTATAAAAGCTTCAAAAAAAGCAATGGATGGGTTGGATGTTTCCCTCATTTCAAAAGATTTACTGTTATTGTTGGTATTTAATATAATGCTCGCCACCATGGCCTACCTTTTGTTTCCTTTCATATGGAAAGATTAAATCCTCATATTAATGACTATCAAAGATAGACGTATTATATTTTTTGGAACACCCGAATTTGCAGCGTATTCATTAAAGCATCTTTTGGCTGATGGGTTCAATATTGTAGCTGTAGTTACTGCACCCGATAAACAAGCCGGTAGGGGCATGAAATTCCAAGAATCCGCAGTAAAACAAGCAGCATTAGAAAATGGAATACAGGTTTTACAACCGATGAAACTTAAAGACCCTTCATTTATTGAAACGCTATTAAATTTAAAGCCCGATATTCAAATTATCATTGCTTTTAGAATGCTACCCGAAGTTGTATGGAATTTACCCAAATTGGGCACCATTAATTTACATGCATCATTGCTACCCGATTACAGGGGTGCAGCTCCTATTAATTGGGCAATTATAAAAGGGGAAAGCGAAACGGGAATCACAACCTTTAGACTCAAGCACGAAATTGATTCAGGAGACATCTTATTACAGCAAAAAATAACAATCCCGCCAGATATGGATGCCGGAAGTTTGCATGATGTATTGATGCATGAAGGTGCTATATTGATGTCTAAAACCATAAAAGAAATTTTTGATGAAACCATAAAACCGATTGAACAAACACATCAATCTACCAAAACTGCACCTAAAATATTTACCGAAGATTGTAAGATAAATTGGAATGCTAAAGCAAGTGACATAAATAATCATATCAGGGGATTAAGTCCGTATCCGGGTGCATACACCTTACTACATGGCCAAATTTTTAAAATTTTTAAGTCGACAATTAGTCTAGAAAAGCATAATTTCGAACCGGGATTACTATGTTCTGATGGAAAATCCACTTTAAAGTACAGTTGTATAGACGGATTTATCCACCTAGAAATAATTCAATTAGCGGGTAAAAAACGTATGCAAGTAGCGGATTTTCTAAAAGGTAATAAAATTAGCATAGATTATTTAATCTGAAATTATTGTTATTATTGTGTATAACTTATAATTCGTTTTGTTTAATTGAAAATTAATGTGCACCTTCGTTGCAAGATAGAAATAGATATGAGAAAACATTTTCTACTCACAATTAGTTTTTGTT
>JBIINH010000172.1:0-4597 GCA_044337585.1 Bacteroidia bacterium | reverse complement strand
GTTTTCTTATGTTGAAGATCCGGATGGTACGTTGATTGAAATGGTTGAAACGCATAAAGTTCCTATTCTTAAGAAACTTGGCTGGTACCTCGACTTAAAAAAACGTGGTCAACACAAACCACTTCCCAATTGGATGATAAGTGCTATGGGATTAAACCGAGTGAAGGATAATAAATAGTACTTTGTTGCTATTGCCGATACTATAAAACGTAGTAAAGCAAAATGCCGATAAACAGGATGAATAACAAATAGAATGGAAAAAGAAATAGCATCAATCCAAAAAACACTGAATCAAAAAACACACTCCCTTTTGTTAATTTTCTTGCAATCATTTTCATTACCAAATAATGAGGCAATGCAAGCACTCCATAATGAATCGGGGTTAGCCACGGAATAAATTTATCCCTATCTGATTTATGCTTATTTGTGTTGGCGTATAATTTTGGAAGTACCGCTGCATTTTCTTTTTCAGCCTTATTCCAAACACGCATCATTTGGTGGTGCTCGTTTGAGTTTGTGTGCATAGATGGGTTTACATATGCCAATTTCGATAATTCAGCAGTAAGTTTCTCATTTAAAGAAGAGACAAATTGAGCTGTTCCAATAGTGTCACGCATACTCGCTTTGGTTATGGGTTTTCCATAATTAACAATTAACGACTTCCCTCCTCCATCATAATGTTGATATGTCAACCCAACTGGCACAATTTGTAAGTCATTGGCAGCGTCATTATCACTCCAAGCCCTGTTGGCAATGCGCGCGGGTCCTTTTTTTAACGGTCGCAAATCCCAATTGTTTTTACATAAACCTTCTCCAAAAATGAGCATCACTCCCCTTTTTTTAAGCACTTCATAACTCACATCAAATGTTTCAAAATTTTTCTCTAAATTCTCTTTCCCTTCACTGATGCGGTAAACAGGAAGCATGTGATAAGCATGAAAGATTTTTGCCAAAACGGGATTCTTAAATGCATCACCTCTGGCTAAAAAATGAGTAGGTCGGGGTAAATAAGCGCCTATAACCAATGCATCCATAAAGGAATTTGGGTGGTTGGCCACCAATAATATCGGGGCATCTTTAGATACATGTTCCATATGAATGACATGTACTTTTTTGTAGTATAGCCAAAAACCAAATCGAAGCAGTCGTTGTGTTTGTGTATATAAACCCATTTGAAGTAAAACTTTAAACAAATAATTTGCAACAAACTTAATGATGTTTTTATCATTCTATTCACGGTTATACTTTTCCCATTTATAACTTATACTTGTGCTGTGATGAGGTATCTTTTATTTTTTTTTGTGTTATGCATATCGCTGCAAACTTCAGCACAATTTGTTGTACAGGTTTATGACAAATCAAGTCAAAAGCATTTGTCATCTGTGTATATTGAAGCAGTATGGCAAAACCAAGGCGAACGAATAAACAAACGCATTTACATCACCAATACATCAGGCAAAGCAGAATTAGATGAAGATGCCATAAAAGCCAATGCCAGATTCACTTTTTATCTAAATGGATATGATACCGTTAAACTTAATGCCGGAGATTTAGTTGAGTACAACTATCTAGTAAATATGTCACGTAAGATTTTGCTATTTAATGAGGTAACCATTTCAGCTAACAAGTTTGCCGAAAACCCTGTAGATGTTTCAAGAGAGATTTTAGTTGTTTCGAAAAATCAAATTGATGAAATTAATCCGTCAAATACAGCCTACTTATTGGAACAAACAAATCGAATTTTTGTGCAACGAAGTCAGCTTGGAGGAGGAAGCCCGGTGATAAGAGGATTTGAAGCAAACAAAATACTATTGGTGATTGATGGCGTACGTATGAATAATGCCATTTATCGCAGTGGTCATTTGCAAAACGTATTACGAATTGACCCTATGGTATTGAATCAAGCCGAAGTGCTCTTTGGAGCAGGATCCGTCATTTACGGAAGTGATGCACTTGGGGGTGTCATACATTTTACTTCCATGCAACCCGAATTTGCAAAAACAAAAAAGTTTGAAACCAAATCAGGATTTTCAACTTCATTTCAAAGTGCCGCAAATTTTTTCTCTGTTCATACGCATGTTGCTCTTTCTTTGGGAAAATGGGCCTCACTCACTTCCATTTCATATAATTCATTTGATGATTTAACAATAGGAAGCAATCGTGCTTCAAAATGGGAAAACAACGGCATAAGGGATTCTTTTGTGCGCACCATCAATGGCAGAGATACCATTTTACGAAATGCGAATAATACAATCCAAACTCCATCAGGTTATAACCAAACTGATTTGCTGCAAAAAATTAGATACAAAGCGGGTAAATATTGGGATTTAACAATTAACCTCCAGTATTCAATTAGCAGCAATGTACCAAGATTTGATCGCCTCAGTGAAATAAACCCTTCAACCAATCGCTTAAGGTTTGCAGAATGGAGTTACGGTCCTGAATTGAGAACATTTTCTGCCCTACATATTCAACATTCCAAAAAGACACTATTGTCTGACACATGGATTACTACATTAGGATATCACTACATTGAAGAAAGCCGACATAGCAGAAACTTATTTTCACCCAATCGAACCAATAGGTATGAAAATGTTAGCGTATACAGCCTGAATAGCGATATTGAAAAAAGAATAGGAAAAAACGAATTGCGATACGGAATCGAATACACCTACAACAAAGTAAACTCTTCAGCTAACCTCGAAAACATTTCAACAGGAGAGCTGCTTGCGCAAAGCACGCGCTACCCTGATGGAGGAAGCACGATGCAACAATTTGCTGCATATGTGAACAATGCTTTTGAATGGAGTGAAAAATGGGTATGTAATGGCGGTTTGAGGTACAGCTTGATTATGCTCGAATCCAAGTTTAACGACAAAACTTTTGTACCCTATTTACCTACAAACTCCATCGTTCAACAAAATGCTGCACTCAATGGCCAACTTGGTGTCGTATTCAAGTATTCCTCAACATTTCGGTTATATGCTCAAGTTTCAAGCGGTTTCAGGGCTCCCAATGTAGATGACGTGGGAAAGGTTTTTGAATCTGCCGCGGGCACACAAGTTGTCGTGCCAAACAATAACCTTCAGCCTGAATTTACCTATAACAGTGAATTCGGATTTAACTTAATTTTATACAAACGACTTCGTTGGGATAATGCCATTTGGGCAACACGTATGCTTGATGCAATCACCTTAATGCCTTCCCAACTGAACGGAAACGACTCTATTTTATTTGAAGGTCAAATGACCCGTGTGGTACAGCAGCAAAATGCGCAAGAAGCTTATTTATACGGTTACAGCAGCGGCATCGAATTTGAACTGGCAAAATGGATTTCATTGAATGGTCGAATAAATTACACTTATGGACGAATCATTACAGATACAATTGACTATCCGCTAGACCATATCCCTCCGCTATTTGGGCAAGCCGGTATAAAAGGAAAATACCGAAACATGCGATATGAGGTTTTTGCCATGTATCATGGTGCAAAAAAACTGAAAGACTATAACCTAGTGGGTGAAGATAATTTGCAATATGCAACATCAAGTGGAACACCTTCGTGGTATACCATGCATGCACGGGTAAACTGGCAATTCAAAATACAACAGTCTACATTTCAGCTTACAGTTGGCATGGATAATATATTTGATACCTATTACCGCGTATTTGCTTCCGGCATCAGTGCACCTGGAAGAAACCTGCATATTGCTATTCGGGCCTATTTCTAACAATATAAATTAAGCAGAGATTATCAACTTTGCTTTTTCCAATGCTTCATCAAGCCCTCCTAAATGATTCCCCCCTGCTGTTGCATAAAAAGGTTGTCCGCCCCCGCCTCCGTGAATTGATTTGGCCAACTCCTTTACAATATTGCCAGCATGAAGTTGCTTTTCTTTTACCAAGTTATCGGCAATTATTACACTCAGCATGGGTTTGCCGTTGAGCTCACATCCCAATACGCAAAACAAATTCTCTATTTCATTCTTTAATTGAAATGAGAGGTTTTTTAGTTGATCGGCACTGGATATATCAACTTTCTCTATCAACCAATTCATTGAACCAATGGGTTGTACTTTATGCTTAAGAACAGTTTTCACCTGAGCGGTTTTCTCATTTTCAAAAACTTCCAATTTTTTCAATAATTCCGCTTTTTCATCCATCAATTGCTGAACAGATTTGATGAGGTCTTTTGCATTCAGAAATGTTTTGATGCCATTTACGGTTTGTTGCATGTCATTGATATAGGCTTCAGCGGAATCAGCGGTGATGGCTTCTATCCTACGCACACCGGCTGCTACTGCGGCTTCACTCGTAATTTTAAAATATCCGATTTGGCCTGTAGCTTTCACATGTGTTCCACCACACAATTCGCGGCTGTATGCTTCATCAAACGTAATCACCCGAACCGATTCGCCATACTTTTCGCCAAACAACATCATGGCTCCCATGGTTTGGGCTTCGGCAATAGGCACACTTCTGCGTTCATCAAGCGATATATTTTCGCGTACTTTTTGGTTTACAAAGTGCTCTACTTTTGCCACTTCTTCGGGTGTCATGGCAGCAAAATGTGAAAAATCGAAGCGCAAATATTCAG
>JBIINH010000171.1:0-4607 GCA_044337585.1 Bacteroidia bacterium | reverse complement strand
CAAATTTATCAAGCGAAAGAAATAGGAGGTAAAACAGCCACTACATACGCCTCGGTTGTTCCTATCACAAAAGGCGACCATGATTATACTGGGTTTGATGTGTTTACCACAGCGGATAAAAAGATAACAACTATTGTTGGGAATAAACAGTCGCATACATTGCCATCAGAATTGTTTGTTATTGACGCTAAAGGCTTAGAGAAGCAACTCACTTTTACCAATAAAAGTATTACCGACAAAATAAAATGGGGAAAGGTTGAAAAACGTTGGGTGACAACCACCGACAATAAAAAAATGTTGGTATGGATTACCAATCCGCCAAATATGTCCTCTTCCAAACGTTATCCTGCATTGTTGTATTGCCAAGGTGGTCCACAAAGCCCGGTTAGCCAATCATTCAGCTACAGGTGGAATTTTCAGTTGATGGCTGCCAATGGCTTTGTCGTCATTTCTCCTAATCGTAGAGGATTACCTGGATTTGGAAGCGAGTGGAATGACCAAATTATTGGTGACTATGGCGGGCAAGCTATGCGAGATTTACTTTCGGCTACAGATGATGCCGTTAATATTCCTCAAGTAGATAGAACGAGAATGGGCGCTGTGGGAGCAAGTTTTGGTGGATTTTCGGTGTATTGGCTTGCCGGCAATCACAATAAACGTTTCAAAACATTTATTGCCCATTGCGGTATGTTTAATATGGAAAGTTGGTATGGAAGCACCGAAGAAATGTTTTTTGCCAATAATGATAACCAAGGTTCATACTGGAATATTCCCCGCCCAAAAAACTTTGACAATTCTCCTCATCGGTTTGTGAAAAATTGGGAAGCACCCATATTGATTATTCACAATGAAAAAGATTACCGTGTGCCACTTACACAAGGACTAGAAGCATTTACGGCAGCACAAGTTAAAGGCATTAAAAGTAAATTGCTATATTTCCCCGATGAAAACCATTGGGTAGTAAAGCCACAAAATTCAGTTTTGTGGCAGCGTGAATTCTTCGAGTGGTTGGATATTTATTTGAAATAATTTTTTTAACAACATAATCGTATAGATGATGAAAACTACATTGCTCATCCTACTTTCATTTTTTATGCTCACTGCTTGCACAGAAGAGGATTTGAATAAAATTTTGAATGATACCGGATCGCTAACCAACGAAGAAGTGATCAATGGATTGAAAGAGGCACTTTCCGTAGGTACAGATACCAGTGTATCTATATTGAATAAACTAGACGGCTACTACCGCGATTCTATTGTTAAAATTCTGTTGCCACCAGAAGCTCAAGTTATTTATAGCAGGTTAAGTTCAATACCCGGTGGAAATTTGCTGCTTGAACAAACACTTGTATCTATGAATCGAGCTGCAGAAGATGCTGCATCTGAAGCTAAACCCATATTTGTAAATGCCATTACCAGCATAACCATTGAAGATGGTTTTGGCATTTTAAATGGGAACGATACCTCCGCCACAGCATATTTGTACGGTAAAACATTTCAGCCATTAAAGGCTACATTTGCACCTAAAATCCAAACATCTTTAGATAAAAAATTGGTTTTCAACCTTTCAGCAGAAACTATTTATAGCAACTTAATCACAGCGTACAATACAGCTTCACTCAATGGAATACTGTATGATAAGATTACCACAAACACCTTAAGTGAACATGTCACGTCAAAAGCATTAACAGGATTATTTATAAAGGTGGCCGATCAAGAAAAGCAAATTAGAAAGGATCCTTTGGCTAGGGTGACCGAACTGTTACAAAAAGTTTTCGGAAGTAAAAAATGATTAAGGTTCTTATTACAGCTATATTATTAATTGCATGTCAAATTTCATTAATTGCACAATCTTTAAATATTCCTGAATTATCCCAATTGAATATTGGTTTTGGATACATGCCTGTGGTGCGTTTTGCGCCTAAATATTTTGATTATACACCACAAAACTTTTTACGAGCTACTATTGGTGTCAACTTCGGCAAAGGATACATCAGATACCAATTCCAATATACACGCATTACACCCGACAAAGCAACTTCCTATCCTGATTGTATGTTATTTGATAATGCTATTGCATACCATTATTATTTTCCAATATCAAAACACTTTTACTTGTTTGGTGGAGGTCAGATAGGTTTAAATACATATCATATGGATGTTCAAGGAACAGTCCTTTATGCAGCCCGCAAATTTGAAACAGAAATTAGTAGCGGGTTGGAAATTGGTACTGAATTTCGGATGAATAACAAGTTGGGACTGATGGCCTCATTTAAACGACAATGGATTTTTGCTGCCCCCCGCAATGATATGTCGATGTTGGATGTTGGTTTGATATACTATTTTAAAAGTTCAACTGCTCTGAAAAAATGGCTCGATTAATATTAAGTCTAGTATCGCTTTTAATTGGCCTTAGTGTATTTGCACAACAAGACAGTCTTGTGTATCAATTTTGGAAACGTGATCCTAATTCTGAGATGCCTAATACAATCAGCAATCAAAAACAAATAATTACTAAAGAGCAGATTTTAAACAGTGGTTATATTCTAGTAAGTGATGTGCTGCAATTAGTGGATGGATGGACAATGGGCACATGGAATGGCGATAGGTGGAATTTGTTGTCTAATGGGGTTAGTAGCTATCAGCAACAAAACTGGATATTAATGCTTGATGGGGTTAAAATGGAATTGTTAAAACTGGATGCACCCAATATCAATACAATTGGTATTTCGGTTTATGAAATTGAACGTATTGAGGTTATAAATGCAGTAGGCAATTACTTGGGAGAGTTTAATGACAAGGGAATAATTCATATTATATCCAAGCGAAGCAAAGATGGGCTCACTTTTAGGTCATTTATTAGTAATGGCAATGAAATTGGAGACCCACATCTGAATGCGATAAATAGCCCTGGATTAAACGTTCATGAATACGGAACGGTATTTGCAAACCACATAGCGTATAAAAAGAATAAATGGAACGTACAACTTTCACAATACGGAAATAATTATTTTTATCGTGATACAGGCGTTCTCATCTATCCTTTGGTAAGCAAATATAATGCTGATAGCTCATCTTTTAATACATTGTTTAGCGGCAGATTGCTTGCCACATACTCATCAACAAAAAGCATCCATCAGTTCTCATTTAATTACAATAATGCAGATGATGTAATTCTTCCCGCTGGTATTTTTAAACCCATAATAGGAAAAAATACTTACTATACTGCAGGGTACATTCTTCGATATATTTTGCCCAAAGGCATTTTACAGTATAGAGGAAACTATACCCAACGTGAATTTAAGGCAGGCTTACATCAACGCCTCACGCATGAGCAATATTACCAATCACACAATCTCAACTATACACTTAAACAGAAAGCTGCAAGTGGAATCAGTATACTCCAATCAGGTTTAGATATGTCGCATACTGCTACAACATTAAGTAGTGTTAGTCAGGGTAGATTTACTGATTATCTTATTCGCCCTTATTTTTCATATTCCTATCCCAGGAGTAAAAAAAGCACAGTTTTTACTGATATATCTCTGGCCACTAATTTTGAATCTGTTTTACCCAAGTTATTATTGGGTTATTATAAGCAGCCAAGTATAATCGCCAACTGGAGTTTTGTAACATCTTTTTCCCAACGAAGCCACTATGAAAACAATACCTATCCGTATTTATTGTTGCTTGAGGATACAAATAGCACAGGTATTCCAAATAATTCTTCATCCCTTGCTACTTTCGATTACTATTTTAACTTAAATGTAAGTAAATACTTTTTGCTTAGTTTTAACTCTGGTCTAAAATATTTAAGCAATGAAACGTTTTTTAAACCGGTCAGTGACGGACAATCAGCACCAACGCATTTGTTTAATACAACCCCAGTTTTGGTAAGTCAAGGTTATTGGTTAAACAGAATAAACATACATTACAATTTGCTTAAAGGTACGCAATTAGATATAAATTACTTACTTATGAACAGGTTCGGCAATACCTCAGCACTTATGACATCTATTCCAAGGCATAAGTTCTCCATAGTGTTAAACCATGCCATGCGATCAAGATTTGTTTTTTGGTCACGGTACTATTATCAGTCAAAAGTACAGTTTATTAATCCCAATTTTATAAATGAAGAAAGTGCAATGGGTACTATCAATCCATATGCCACTATAGGTTCTCTACATTTAGTGGATGTAGGCTTAACCAAAAAACTGATGAAGGATTACCTTATTACCAGTTTGACCATTAGAAATGCGTTTAACTCTCCAGAAAAATATCAGACCAATGGCGCGCAATTTTACTTAAGATTATTTTTATCACTGCGCATAAATATATGACAATTAATGTGTTGCATATCTTTAGGTATCCATGTGTGTTGAATGAGAAAAATTTTATGTTATATGGCTATTTCCTGTTCATAGTTCATTACACTTTGTGTATTCCTATTAGTAAAGCTCAGTGCAAGCACAAAATATATTCCTAAAAAGTCTCTCGCAAATAAGTAATAAAACACTTGTCTAGATATATATCTAAAGTCGATTTTTATATACATTATATTTGCAGATAGATAGATACTGAGATGACAATTGGAAAAATGTGAATGC